>RFJH01000174.1 GCA_003694975.1 Anaerolineae bacterium
GACCGCCTGCACGGCGGTTGGGTGGTCGCCAAGCACCCGCCAGCCCAAACCCTGGAGCCGCTGGAGATCTTGCCGGGTGGCCATCCATTGCCGGACGAGGGCAGTCTGCGCGCCGGTGGGCGCGTCCTGGCCGCTCTAAACGACCTGGGCGAGCGCGACCTCCTCGTTTGCCTGATTTCCGGCGGCGGTTCGGCTCTGCTGACCGCGCCTCATCCCCCTCTCTCCCTATCCGACCTGCAAGCCCTGACCGAAGCCCTGCTGACCGTCGGCGCGACGATCACCGAGATCAACGTCCTGCGCCGACACCTCGACCGCGTCAAGGGCGGCGGACTGGCGCGCGCCGCCTTCCCGGCGCGGACCGTGAGCCTGATCCTCTCCGACGTCGTCGGTGACCCGCTGGAGGCCATCGCCTCCGGCCCGACCGCTCCCGACCCCTCCACGCGTGACGAGGCGCTCGCCGTCCTGGAGCGCTACCGTCTTCGGGAACGCCTCCCGGCCTCCGTCCTCGCCACCCTCGAAGGCGCGCCCGAGACCCCGAAGCCAGAGGATCCGCTCTTCGACCGTGTGCAGAACCTCCTCATCGGCAGCAACGCCCTCGCGGCGCGCGCCGCGCGCACACAGGCGCAGGAGGAAGGTTTCCGCGCTTCCCTGCTCACCACCCGACTTCAAGGCGAGGCCTCCGTGGTGGGGGGCGTGCTGGCGGCCATTCTGCGCCAGATGGCGGAGAGCGGCGAACCCCTCCCGCGCCCGGCCTGCCTGATCGCCGGCGGCGAGACCACCGTCACCGTGCGCGGGGACGGCCTCGGTGGGCGCAATCAGGAACTCGCCCTGGCCGCCGTCTCCGTCCTGGACGGTCTGCGCGATGTGATGCTGATCACTCTGGCAACCGACGGCGAGGACGGCCCGACCGACGCCGCAGGCGCCGTAGTCACCGGCGAGACGCGCGCCCGCGCCGCCGCCCTCGGCCTGGACGCGGACGATCACCTGCGTCGCAACGACGCCTACCATTTCTTCGCCGCCCTCGATGATCTCCTCAAACCCGGTCCCACCGGAACAAACGTCAACGATCTCTCGTTTCTCTTTACCTTCTAATCGCCTATGTCCCTTGTTCTCCTGACCCACCCCCTCCCTGAAGACTGGATTGCCTCCCTTCGCGGCCGCGTGGAATTGCTCATCGGCCCGGAGAGCCCCGTTGGTTTCTCGCCCGAACTCCTGGAGCGCCTGCCCGAAGCGGAGGGTCTCCTCACCCTGCTCACCGACCGTGTGGACGAGGCCCTCCTCGCCCGCGCGCCGCGCCTGCGCGTCGTGAGCAACATGGCCGTTGGCGTAGATAACGTAGACGTGGCCGCCTGCACGCGGCGCGGCATTCCGGTCGGGAACACGCCGGGCGTGTTGGCCGACGCCACCGCCGATCTCACCCTCGCCCTGCTCCTCGCCGCCGCACGCGGCATCTTCCAGGCCGCCGCGGACGCGCGTCAGGGGCGCTGGACAACCTGGTCCCCCACCGGCTGGCTCGGCGCGGACCTGGCGGGCGCGGTGGTGGGGATCGTCGGCATGGGGCAGATCGGGCGCGCCGTGGCGAGACGAGTGCACGGGTTCGGCGCGCGAATCGTCTATGTCAACCCCTCCCCGCGTCCACAGGTCGAAGCGGTGCTGGGGGCGGAGCGCGTCCCATTAGAGCGCTTATTGCGGGAGAGCGATTTCGTTACGTTGCACTGTCCCCTCAATGCAGAGACGCGTCACCTGATCGATGCAGACGCGCTCCGCGCCATGAAGCCGACCGCTGTCCTGGTCAACGCGGCGCGCGGAGCAGTGGTGGATACCACGGCTCTCGTGCAGGCCTTACGCGAGAGGTGGATCGCCGCCGCGGCGCTCGATGTCACCGATCCGGAGCCGCTGCCACCGGAGCATCCTCTCTATCACCTGCCAAACTGCCTCATCACGCCACACATCGGTTCAGCCACACATGGCACGCGCCGACGCATGGCCGAGATCGCCTGCGAGAACCTCCTGGCCGGGCTGGAGGGGCGCCGGCTGCCACATTGCGTCAATCCAGAAGTGTACGACGAGGGATAAATCCCCTTCGCGAGCAACCCACAGTCGGGCAAAGGAACCTGTCCTTTCACACTTCCTTCCCGCAATTCGGACAGGTAGTCTCCCCGCGCAGCAGGAGGAACCCGCAGTGGGGGCAGGTGCGGGGCTGCACATCGCCCAGCGGCGCGCCGCAAGCCAGGCAGGTCGCCTCACCGACCGGATTGGCGACTCCGCAATACTCGCAAGTCGTGCGCGCCAGGCGCTCGGAGAGTTGGTGCGAGGCGCCTGCGGCACGGGCACTCTGGTCAATGACCTGCCAGACTTTCTCGCTCAATTGCAGGCTCTCGATGTCCTGGGCCAGATCGTCCAGGCGTCCCAGCAGGCTGAAGGGGTTGCGCAGGGCGGCAAGGGCCGTCACGCCCAGGCTGGCCGCCACACCCAGCCAGGCCTGCTTTCCAATCTGGACCATCACCCCATCCCCGGTCTTCTGGATGTTGACCGTCAGGGCCGTCTGACCGCCTGCGGTCGCCCCCGGGCGCGTGGCAATCTGCACCACCATGTTCTCGCCATCCCCCAACGCCTGGGCGCGCAGGTTACCGCGATGAAACTCCGCGATCAGCGCGCGGGCGATGTCCTCCGGATCGATATTGCCGTGATACACTCTGCGTTCCATGTTTTGGATTATAATCGCCTTTGTCCATTTTTATGAAAGAGGTGTGGAATCCCATGCGCTTTACGCGGTCGAAGCCTCTGCTATGGCTGATCCTCCTTCTCGGCATAGCAGGGCTGATGTTCGGTGCACCCGTCTCGGTCGTGGTTCAGGCCCAGCAGCCGACCGGTTCGATCCCTACGGTGACCAGCACGCCCCTCGGACCCTATATCATCGTCAACCTGGATCAGGACCAGATCAACGTCCGCGCCGGGCCGAGCACGTACCTGTACCCTCCCATCGGCGTCTTGTTGGGCGGCCAACGCGCGCCCGCGCTGGGACGCTCGCCGGGAGGAGACTGGATTCAAATCCAATACCCCGGCGTGCCCGGCTCGGTCGGCTGGGTATATGCTCCCCTGGTCTCGCTTTCGCCGGGGGCGAACCTGCCCATCGTCGAACCGCCGCCCACCCCGACCCCCATCGCCACGCCGACCATTGACCCGACTCTGGCCGCGGCCTTCATCGCCCCCGCGACGCCGACCCGCCTGCCGACCTTCACCCCGCCGCCGCCGTTGGAAATCCCCACCTTCACGCAAACAGTTGAAAGCAGGGCAGGCCGCGTGCCGATGGGATTGGTCATCTTTGGTCTGGGTTTCCTGGGCCTGTTTGGGATGTTTATCTCGCTACTACGAGGCCGGTGATATCCCTGGGAACAAAAATGGCCGGCCCCGATATCTACCACCAACAAGGAGAATACCTATGCTCAGCAAGACACTCGAAAAAGCACTCAACGACCAGATCCAACGCGAACTGGCATCCGCTTACCTTTACCTGTCCATGGTCGCCTACTTCGAGGAACAAAACCTGCCCGGCTTCGCACGGTGGATGCGTGTCCAGTTCCACGAAGAACAGTTCCATGCCTTCAAAATCTTTGATTTCGTCCTCGAGCGTGGGGGCACAGTCACACTTCAGGCCATCGAAGCACCGCCCTCGGACTTCCAATCACCGGTTGATGTTTTTGAACGCACGCTGGCCCATGAACAAAAAGTCACTGCATACATCAACGACCTGTACGCGCTGGCCGTGAAAGAGAACGACTATGCCAGCCAGGTCTTCCTGCAATGGTTCATTGATGAGCAAGTGGAAGAAGAAAAGAACGCCGCCGACATCCTCGCCAACCTCCGCATGATTGAGGGCAGCCCGCAAGCCCTGTTCATGCTGGATCGCGAACTGGGCACCCGCACTCTGCCCCCTGAAGCCACACCCATGCAAACCGAGGCCGAAGCCTGAGGCATCACCAACCGCGCTCCGCTCCAGGAACGAGCACCTCAACTTCCTTCCCACGATGAATCGACTCGCTCACGCCACCTCGCCCTATCTCCTCCAGCACGCCGAAAACCCCGTGGACTGGTATCCCTGGGGCGAGGAAGCCCTGGAGCGGGCGCGCCGCGAGGGAAAACCCATTTTCCTCTCCATTGGCTACGCCGCCTGCCACTGGTGCCACGTCATGGCGCACGAATCCTTCGAAGACCCCCAGATCGCGGCCCTCATGAACGAATACTTCGTCAACATCAAGGTGGACCGCGAAGAGCGCCCCGACCTGGACGCCCTCTACATGCAGGCTGTGGTCGCTCTCACCGGTCAGGGCGGCTGGCCGATGTCCGTCTTCCTGACGCCCGACCTGCGTCCCTTCTACGGCGGCACCTACTTCCCTCCCGAACCACGCTACGGTATGCCCTCCTTCCGGCAGGTCCTGCTGGGGGTCATCGAAGCCTGGCAGAAGCGACGCGAGGAGATCGAGCGCATCGGCTCGGACCTCCTGGCCCGCCTGCAGGCCCAGTCCCGCATCGGCGCGACGGAGACCGGCTTCACCATCCAGAGCCTGGCGCGCGCCGCCCAATCGCTCGCCGATACGTACGATTGGGCCAACGGTGGCTGGGGTGCAGCGCCCAAATTCCCCCAGCCGATGAGCATCGAATTTCTCTTTCGCTTCCATTCTCGCTTTTCCCCCTCCCCATCCGGGGAGACGGAGGAGCACCAAACGCGCCAGGCGTTCCCCTTCGGACGAGGCGCGGGTGGAGAGGCCCTCCACGCCCTGCGGACGATGGCCATCGGCGGGATGTACGACGTCGTCGGTGGGGGTTTCCATCGCTACGCCACCGACGCCCGCTGGCTCGTGCCGCACTTTGAGAAAATGCTCTACGATAACGCCCAACTCGCCCTCGCCTATCTACACGCCTGGCAAATCACCGCCGACCCCTTCTACCGTCGCATCTGCGAAGAGACCCTGGATTTCATCGCCCGCGAAATGACCTCCCCCGAAGGCGGCTTCTACTCCAGCCTGGACGCCGATTCCGAGGGCGTGGAAGGGAAGTTCTACGTCTGGACACAGGACGAACTCCGCAATGCGCTCGGCGAGGACGCCGAATTCTTCGAGACCGCCTACGGCGTGACGGCGCGCGGCAACTGGGAAGGAAAGACCGTCCTCCAACGGGCGCTGGACGACGCCACCCTGGCCGCCCGCTTCGCCCTCGACCCGGAGCAGGTTCCCGCGAAACTGGCCGCCTGCCACGCCCGACTCCGTGCCGTCCGCGCCGGACGGACGCGCCCGACCACCGACGACAAGGTCCTCACCGCCTGGAACGCTCTGGCGCTCTCCGCTTTCGCTCAGGCAGCGCGCGTTCTGGCTGCGGAACCTTCCTCCCTCCATCCCGCGTATTACAAATTGGCTACGCGCAACGCAGCCTTCCTCCTCTCCACCCTCCGCCCCGAAGGCCGTCTGCGCCGCGCCTGGCGCGATGGGCAGACCACCGGCCTGGCCTTCCTCGAAGATTACGCCGCTCTCATCATTGCCCTGCTCGACCTCTACCAGAGCGATTTCAATTCCCGCTGGTTCTCCGCCGCCGTAGCCCTGGCCGAGGAGATGATCGAGCATTTCGCCGACCCCTCCGGCGGCTTCTTCGATACCACGGAAGACCTCTATCCTCCTCTCCTCGTGCGCGGCAAGGACGTGCAGGACAACGCCACCCCCTCCGGCAACGCCCTGGCCGCCGAAGCCTTGCTCCTCCTGGACGCCCTCCACCACAACCCGGACTGGCGTCGGCGCGCCGAGGAGACTCTCTCCCAGGTGGCACAGTTCGCGCCGCGCTATCCGGGCGCCTTCGCGCGGTCCCTTCAGGCGGCAGATTTCGCCCTGGGTCCGGTGAAACAGGTTGCGGTCGTGGGCGATCCGCACAAAGCGGAGACACAAGTCCTGTTGGCGGTCGTCCGCTCGGGTTATCGCCCGCGCCTGGTCGTCGCCGTCTCCTCCGAGCCTCCCCCGGAAGGCGCTCCCTCCCTGCTGCGCGACCGCCCGATGAGAGACGGCAAAGCCACCGCCTACGTCTGCGAGGGCTTCGTCTGTCGGGAACCGGTCACCTCACCGGATGCCCTGCGCGAGCAACTGGAGAGTCTATAGTACAATCGGCTCATGCGCATCCTCCATTTCGCCGATGCCCATATTGACATGGCCAACTATGGCCGCCGCGACCCGCAAAGCGGCCTCCCGCTGCGGGTGCTCGATTTTCTCAAGTCGCTGGACAGGATTGTGGATACCGCCATCGAGGAGCGGGTGGACCTGGTGCTCTTCGCCGGGGACGCCTACAAAGACCGCACCCCCGCACCCACCTTCCAGCGAGAATGGGGGAAACGCATCATGCGCCTCTCCGAAGCCGGCATCCCTACACTGCTCCTGGTCGGCAACCACGACCTCTCGCCGGCCATCGGGCGCGCCCACGCCATCCAGGAATTCGATACCCTGCGCGTTCCCCACGTGCGCGTCCTGGCAAGGCCGCAGTTCCTCACGCCCGACGACCTCGGCTTGCCTCTCCAGGTCATCGCCCTGCCGTGGATTTCGCGCTCCGGCCTGATAGCCACCCTCGATATCAGCGCTTCGGACCCCGCCGAGGTCTACGCACGCATGGAAGAGCGTATCACGGAGATCGTCCAGGCCTGGTTGGAAGAAGCCGATCCATCCCTGCCCCTTGTCCTGACCGCGCACGCCTCGGTCCAGGGGGCAACCTACGGTTCAGAGCGCACGGTCATGCTGGGCAACGACCTGGTGCTTCCCGGCGCTCTGCTGCGCGACCCACGTCTGGATTACGTTGCCCTGGGACACATCCACAAAGCCCAAAACCTGACCGCCGATGAAAAGCGTAGTCCGCAAGACCCACCGCCGGTGGTCTATCCGGGTTCGATTGAGCGAGTGGACTTCGGCGAAGCCGACGATGAGAAATTCTTTGTCATCGCCGAGGTGAAGCGCGGGGAAACGCGCCTCGAATGGCGCAAACTGGAAGGCATCCGTCCTTTCGTAGATCGGTTCGTAAAACTGGAATCCGCCCAGAAGGTCACCGAGGCGCTTAAAGTCGCCCTGCCCGATCCCCGAGAACTGACCGGTGCTATTGTTCGCCTGACGGTGGAATACCCCCGCCAATGGGAAGGACTGATAGACGAACCCGCCTTGCGCGCGCATCTGGAAGGGGCCTTTGAATTCCATCTCATCCGTCGCCCCCAAATGGAGACGCGCATCCGCCTCGCCACCGACCAGAGCATCGCCGCCCTCTCCCCCATCGAACTGCTTGACCTGTAC
>RFJH01000175.1 GCA_003694975.1 Anaerolineae bacterium
ATCTTGAGGAAGGCGGCGCGGCGCGTTCGGCAGAGGCGGTCCAGGGCGTCCCAGAATTCCGGCGTTGGATCGCCCACCGGCCCCTTTGGGAGGTAGGCCATCGTCAGGCCGAGGGGCAGGCGGCGGAAGAGCACCTGCGCGCCGCAGTCGCCGAGGGTCAGGCGCGCCACGTCCCAGCCAAAAGCGGCCTTCAGTTCGCCCCACCCGGCGGTCTGCAAGAGATGGGCTTCGGGATGGCGGCTCAGGAAATCGTCCCAGGCTTCGGCGGTCAGTTCGGGCATCAGACGATGGAGGTCACGTCGGGAGGTGGGGTGGAGCGGACGGCGGCGCCCGGCACAATCTCGTCCAGCAGACGCAGGATGGCTTCACGCTCGCCCTGCTGCGCCAGGCGGTGTAACTGGTCCACGATGTTCATCAGGTGCTGGCCGTCCACGTGCTCGTCTTCCTCGGCACGGAAAATCTCCGGGTGGTCGGTGGGGCGGGGATGGACGTCCGAATCCCACAGGTCTTCGCTCAGTTTTTCGCCCGGGCGGATGCCGGTGAAGACGATTTCGATATCGCGCCCCGGCTCCAGACCGGAGAGGCGGATCAGGTCTTCGGCCAGATCAAGGATGCGCACCTGCTCGCCCATATCGAGCAGGAAGACCTCGCCACCCTGCCCCATAGCGGCGGCCTGAAGGACGAGGTAGACCGCTTCAGGGATGGTCATAAAGTAGCGCCGCATTTCGGGGTGGGTGACGGTGACCGGCCCGCCGCGCGCGATCTGTTGCTTGAAGAGCGGGACGACGCTCCCCCGGCTCCCCAGGACGTTCCCGAAGCGGACGACGGCGTAGGCGCGACCCGTGCGTTGCGCGGCGTCGAGGACGAGCATCTCGGCGAGGCGCTTCGTCGCGCCCATGACGCTGACGGGACGGATGGCCTTATCGGTGGAAATCAAGACGAGGCGCTCTACGTCGTGTTCGGTCGCCGCCTGCACCACATTGCGCGTCCCGATGACGTTGTTGGTGATGGCCTCTTCCACGTTGATTTCCATAAGGGGGACGTGCTTGTGG
This sequence comes from Anaerolineae bacterium, assembly GCA_003694975.1. GTDB lineage: Bacteria > Chloroflexota > Anaerolineae > Anaerolineales > Villigracilaceae > J097. Next base: position 1,053 of record RFJH01000175.1, read on the forward strand.
GCCGCGGCGTGAAAGACGACTTGTGGGCGGTAGGCGCGGAAGACGTTGCGGATGCGGGGGAGATCGCGCACATCGGCGATGACCGGCTGGATGGAGAGGGCGGGGTAATCCTCTCGCAGTTCGAGGAGGGCCTCGAAGATGCTGTTCTCGCCGTGACCGAGGAGGACCAACTCCGCCGGCCCCCAGCGGGCGATCTGGCGGCACAGTTCCCGGCCAATCGAGCCGCCCGCGCCGGTGACCAGGACACGCTTGCCGCTCAGGGCGACGCCGACGGGGCGGTCGTCCATGTGCGCCGGCTGGCGGCGCAGGAGGTCGGTGATATCCACTTCGCGCAGCCGACTGACGCTCACCTTGCCGCCGATCAATTCGTAGATGCCCGGCATGGTGCGGAAAGGGAGTCCCTGACGGCGGCACATCTCGGTCACGCGGCGCACGACGCGCCCCGGCGCGCTGGGAATGGCGATGATGACCTCGTCCACGCGGCGGGCGAGGCGCACCTTTGGCAGGTCGTCCAGCGTGCCGATGACCGGCACACCGTGAATTTGATGCTTTTGTTTCTCCGGGTCGTCATCCAGGAAGCCGACGGGGATCATGTTCAACTGGGCGTTCTTCTGCAACTCGCGCACCACGAGCGCCCCGGCGTCCCCGGCGCCGATGATGAGCACGCGGCGGGCGCGCCCGTCCCTCGGGCCGGAGGACTGCTCGGCCAGCAGGCGCAGGGCAAAGCGCGAGCCCCCGATCAGGACGAGCGATAGAAGCCAGTCAATGCCCAGGGCGGAGCGCGGCATTCCGGGCAGGACGAGTCCCAGACTGATCAGGATGAGCATCACGCCGGAGGTGAGCACAGAAGCCGCCGTGACGGCCACGGCGATCAATTTCAACTCGCTCACGCTGGCGTAAATCCACAGACGGCGATAGAGGCCAAAGGCGTAGTACACCGGCACCTTGACCAGCAAGGCCACCGCGACCATGATGGCAATGGCGGGGAAGTAGTAGGGCAGTTCCGCCACGTCCAGGCGCAGGGCGAAACTCCCCAGGACGGAGATGAGGATCAACCCCAGGTCGCCCAGGAGGAGGTAGCGATTGCGGACGTGCGGGCGCGAGCGGGACTTCACTTCCTCATCCATGCGAGGGTCTCCTTCAAGCCTTCTTCCAGCGAGGTACGGGCACGAAAGCCCAACACCTGCGCGGCGCGCGTCGGGTCGCCCACGGAGCGGTAGATGTCGCCGGGGCGTGGGGCGGTGAAGCGCGGCTGCGGGGCGCCTGGGAAGAGACGCATCAACACGTCCACCAGGTCGAGGAGGCGTGTCTCGCGACCGGTGCAGATGTTGAAGACATGGCCGGGAGCCTGAGGGTGTTCGGCGGCGAGGAGGTTGGCGCGCACGACGTCGGCGACGTAGATCAGGTCGCGCGTCTGGCCGCCATCGCCGAAGATGGTCACCGGTTCGCCGCGCAGAAGGCGATGGATGAAGATGGGGACGGCAGCGGCGTACTCCGTCTCCGGCGACTGGCGCGGCCCGAAGACGTTGAAATAGCGCAGGGCGACCACTTCCAGGTCAAAGGCGTGGGTGTAGAGGGCGGCGTAGATTTCATCTACCAGTTTGGAGGCCGCGTAAGGCGAGAGCGGGCGAGGAGGGGTTTCCTCGCTCAAAGGCAGGTCTTCGGAATCGCCGTAGACGGCGGCGCTGGAGGCCAGGACGAGGCGGCGTACCCCGGCCCGACGCGCGGCCTCAAGCAGGTTCGCCGTGCCGGTCACGTTGACCTCGAGGCAGGTCTGCGGGTCGTCCAGGGAGGCGGGCACGGAGACGAAGGCTGCCTCGTGGAAGACCACGTCCACATCGCGGACGGCTGCGGTCACCGCGTCCGGGTCGCGGAGGTCGCCTTCGAGGATTTCCAGACCGTCGCCCAGGCCATCCAGGTTCTCGCGCCGACCGGTGGAGAAGTTATCCAGGACGCGCACTTCTCCGCCGTCCTTCAGAAGGGCTGCCACGATGTGTGAGCCGATGAAGCCGGCCCCGCCGGTGACGAGGTAACGCGCCATGCTATCTCCCCTTCCCGGTCAGCACGGTGCCGACGGTGCGCAGCATGATGAGAAGGTCCATCAGAATTGAGCGATGCTTGATGTAGTACAAATCGTACTCCAGTTTGATGGCGGTTTCGTACACCGTGGAGACGTAGCCGTAATTGATCTGTGCCCAGCCGGTGATACCCGGCTTGACGAGAAGGCGCGCCCGGTAGAAGGGGATTTGCTTCTGGAACTCGGCCACCAGTTCCGGGCGTTCGGCGCGCGGCCCAACCAGGCTCATCTCACCACGCAAGACGTTGAAGAATTGCGGAAATTCGTCCAGGCGCATGGCACGCAGGAACGCGCCGACGCGCGTCACGCGCGGATCGTTCTCTTCGGCCAGGCGCGGGCGACCATCCGGCTCGGCGTTCTGGTACATGGTGCGGAACTTGTAGATGGTGAACTCGCGCCCTCCCTTGCCCAGGCGCTTTTGCGAATAGAAGATAGGGAAGCCGGTATCCAGGACCGTCGCCAGGGCTGCGAAGGGGAAAATGACGGCCAGGATGATCAGGCCGATCAGGCCGCCGAGGATATCAATCAAGCGCTTGGTCAACTCGTAGAAACCGCTGACACGCGCCTCGTCCACGAAGGAGCGGATCAACCAGTCCGATTCGAGGTGGTGGATGGGGACGCGTCCGGTCAGTTCTTCATAGAGAAGGGGCATCCGTGTCACCTCGATGCCGCGCTCTTGAGCGTCCAGGATGGTCTGGAAGGTGCTGCCGCGCATCTCTCCCGTGATGGCAACCACCAGATCGGAGATGCCCTGTTCCTCGATCACCTCCATCAAGCGGTCACTTCCGGCCAGGACGGGGAAACCTTCCAGACGCGTGCCGATTTTCTGTGGGTCATCATCAATAAAGCCGACGAGGTGGAACGGCGGTGGCTGGACGTCTTTATACGCCTGAGCCAGTGTGGTCCCGGCCTTGCCTGCGCCGACGACGAGCACGCGGCGCATCAGACCAGGGGAGGTATACAGGCGGATGTAAAGAAAACGCCAGGCGAGGGTCAGGAGGGAGGCGAGCACCAGAAAAGCGCCCACGCCGATGCGGGGCAGGGAATTCGGGTCTTGCTTGGTGATGAAGACGAGGGAGTAGGCCACCAGGCCGATGAAGGCTGCGATGGCCACACCGCGCAGGGTGCGGCGACGGTTGGCGGCGACGCGCGGCTCGTAGAGTTCGACCATGAGAACGAGCCAGCCCAGGGGAAGCAGGTAGAACCAGAACGGCACTTTGACGTTCAACATGCGCAAGGCGCGCCCTTGCGGTATTCCGCTCGCCAGGAGCACGTATAGGGAGTAGCGATGCCAGGCGTAGATCGCACCCCACAGCGCGCCGATGGCGGTCAGCAGGTCGCCGAGCAGGAGGATGACGCGATGCTCGCTAGGCCGCAAACGCAGGCCGGGAGGTCGGGTGGATGGTTCAGCCATGGTTTTGAGGGGAGAAAAGAGCGGAGAGGACGCTCCAGAGGAAGCCGCTCCCCCATGAAAGGTGCATCGTGGCGATGGCCAGCGGCAGTCCCAGGGCGAGGGATGGTCTGCGGCGACGCATTGCCTCGCGCGCGCCGACGGCGAACAAAATCCACGCGTAAAGGGCGACTTCCAGGGCGAACAGGAGACGCAGCGGCGTGACCCAGGGGGCGGTCACCGCGCCGAGGAGCAGGCTGAGGACGAAGAGAGGCGGCAGCGCCTGTCGCCAGCGCAGCGTCTTCGGGTAACGGCGCAGCATGCGCCACTTCCAGTACCCATAACGCCAGTATTGCTTTGCCAGGGCGCGCAGGTCGGGGCGCGCGAAGTAGATCGAGCGGATCGCCGGGTCGAGATAGATGCGCCCTCCGGCAAGACGCAGGCGGGCGTTGAATTCGTAATCCTCGTTGGTCAACAGGGTTTCATCGAACATACCGATTTCTTCGATCAACGTGCGCCGAAAGGCGCCGAAGGGCACCGTATCCACCAGGGCGGCGCGCGTGGCGTGGCGGTAGAGGGCATCGCCTACGCCCAAAGGATGGGCGGCGGCGACGGCGATGGCTTCGGCGACCCAGCCCGTCCCGCCGGGGCGGATCTCCCACACGCCGCCCACGTTCTCGCCACGACCGGCGCGCAGCGCCTCCACACAGCGTTCCACATAGTCCGGGTGCGGGCCGGAGTGCGCGTCCAGGCGGATGATGAACTCGCCCCGAGCGGCCTCGATGGCGCGGTTCAGACCGGCAGGGATGATGCGCGCCGGGTTGTCCACCACGCGGAGATTCAGATCGGGATGCTCCTGTTGAAAGGCCGCAATCTCCTCACGGGTACCGTCCTCGGAAAGCCCATCGGCGATGATGACTTCCATCTCGGCGCGCGGGTAGGTCTGGGCATAGATGGCTTCCAGGAGGAAGCGAATGGTGGCGCGCTCATTGTAACACGGGACGATGAGGGAGACGGTAGGGGGCATGAGGCTATGGTCTACGGTCTACGGTCTATGGTCTATGGTCTATGGTCTGTGGTCTTATGGCCTGTCCGTCGAGTCGCCGCCGGCAGGTAGACCGTGAACGTGGCGCCCTGACCCGGCTGGCTGCGAACGCCGATTCTACCACCATGCGCCTGCACAATCTCGCGCGCGATGGCAAGTCCCAGGCCGGCGCCGTGCCCCTTCCCTCCCGGTCGGGATTTGTCGCCGCGATAGAAACGCTCGAAGATATGAGGCAACACGTCCGGCGGGATGCCGGGCCCGTTATCTCGCACGGAGGCCTCCACCCCCTGCGCCACCGGACGCGCCGTCAGCACAATCTCGCCGCCGCGCGGAGTGTGACGCAGGGCGTTATCCACCAGATTGGTGAAGACCTGGGCGAGGCGGTCGCCGTCCCCCATCACGGGCGGGGTACTCTCCGCCTCCACGCGCAACGTGACCCCGGCCTCCTCCGCCTGAGGGGCGAAACGCTCCACCACGCTGTGGAGAAGGGCGGTGACGTCCACCGGCACGACGGTAAAATCTATCGTCCCGGCGTCGAAGCGCGCCAGATCGAGTAAGTCCACCACCGTGCGATGCATCCGCGCAGCCTCTTCGTAGATGACCTCGGCGGCCTGGCGGCGACGCTCCGGCGTATCGGCGGTGCCGTCCATGATGGCCTGGGCAAAGCCCTGGATCGAGGTCAATGGGGTCTTCAGTTCGTGAGAGACGTTGGCGACGAAATCCCGTTGCGACCGCTGGCTGCTCTGCACCCGCTCCACCATGCGGTTGAACGCCTGTGCCAGGGCGCGCACCTCGCGCGGGCCGTTTACCGGGATTGGCGAGACCTGGTCGGCAGGCATGCGGCGCGCCGTCGCAATCATCGGTTGCAGTGGGTCGGCGATCCAGCGCGCCATGAGGTAGGCCAGGAGGAGGGAGAGCAACAACGCCACCGCTCCCGCCGCCATGAACGGCCAGAACAACTCGTCACGCACAATCGCCAGGACGGGCACATTCGGTCGCGGCGTGGCAATCATCAGCCACGTCCCATCTTCCAGGCGATGCAGAGTGTAGAGCCACGACTTCCCTCCCGCATCGCGCAGGATGGGCACGGAGCGGAAGAAGCGCTTCGTCCGCGGGAAGGCAACGGGCGGGGAGACATCGGCGCGCGTGTCGTAGAGGACATCGCCATCGGGGGAGAAGAGAACGATGCGCACCTGGAAGGTCTCGTCGGCGCGCTCCAGCAGTACCTCCGGCGAGGCCTCCGGCGCCCCACCCCACGCCTCGCGGCGGGTCAGGATCACCGTCTCGACGGCCCTCAGACGGGCCAGGGACTGGCGATAGAGCAGGGGGTTGCGCAGGAGGTAGACGATCAGGACGAGCATCACCAGCCCCAGCGCGAGGCCGATGAGCAGCGCGTAGGTCAGCCAGAGGCGAGAGCGGAGGGAGGAGAACATCACGTCAGGCGACGAGTTTGTAGCCCACGCCGGTCACCGTCTCGATGCGCACTGAACTTCCGGCCAGTTTTTTGCGCAGGTGTGCCACATGGACATCCACCGTGCGCGTCTGGCCGTAGAAATCGAAGCCCCAGGCCAGTTGCAGGAGTTGCTCCCGCGTGAGCACCATGCCGCGATGCTCGGCCAGGGTCAGGAGCAGGTCGAACTCCTGGGTGCGCAGGTTGACCGTCTCCTCGCCGATGCGGACCTCGCGGGCGGCGGGGTCAATGGTCAGGTCGCCGAGGTGGATGGGCGCGGCGCCCGGTCGCGCCAGGCGCCGACCGCGCCGCAGGATGGCCTTCACGCGCGCCACCAGTTCGCGCGGGTTGAACGGCTTGGTCATGTAGTCATCGGCGCCGA
>RFJH01000176.1 GCA_003694975.1 Anaerolineae bacterium
ATACCGGCCTCGGCCAGGGTCACGACGACCTGGCCGAGTACGGTCGTTTCTCCCCAGGGGAGGAGCATTTTCGGTTGTCCCATGCGGCGCGAACGTCCGGCGGCGAGCACGATGGCGGTGATATCGTCCATAGGTGGACTCTACGAGCGCGGGATGAGGCAAGGGGTCAGGCCGCGAGCCGCCTGAGGGCCGGGATGCGATCGGGTCACCGCGCCTCGCCCCTGGCCCGGGTCATGTTCGCCGCGCGTTTCAAGCCGCGCGAGCGCAGAACGCGATAGATGAACGGCCCCAGCGAGGGGAACGTGCTCCCGATTTTCGCCAGGACGCCGCGCGAGAGCGGCAGGGTGACCTCCAGCGGTTTCTTACGCATGGCGTACAAGATGGCGTTGACCACCTCCTCCACTTCCAGCGGGCGCGAAGAGGCAAAGGCGAGCGCCGATTCTTTGGGGCGCTCTAACTGAACGTCCAGCATGGGGGTATTGATCAGGTCTGGACAGATAACGGTCACATAAACGCCGTGCTCTCGCAGGGTGATGCCGGCGGCGATGGAGAAGCCCCGCACGCCGAACTTCGAGGCGGTGTAGATTTCCATGCCTGGCACCGGCGAGACACCGGCCAGGGAGGCCATGTTGAGGATGTGTCCGCTCCCCTGATCCACCATGCGGCGCGCGGCAAAGTACGTGCCGTAAATCGTGCCCTTCAGGTTGGTATCAATCTGTCGTTCAATGTCTTCCAGCGAGGTGTCTGTGAGGAAGGAAGGGATGACGATGCCGGCGATGTTGAAGAGGTAATCCAGTCGCCCGAACGCTTCCAGCGTCTCGTCCAGGGCGCGCTGCCACTCGTCGGCGGAGCGGATGTCCAGTTGGCGCAGGTGCACGTCCCCGGACGGAGTGAACGCTTCCCGCAGGGCGTCTTCCCTCACGTCGGTCAGCATGAGGCGGTAGTGTTTTTTGAGCAGGGTTTCGGCGAGGTGTTTTCCCACGCCACTTGCGGCTCCGGTGATGAAAGCGACAGGTTGCATGGCGCAAGGCCTCCTCGAAAGGTTTTGATGTCAGCGCACGATCTCTCGCACGGCCTCCAGGAGGCGCGAGAGATCGGGAACGACGGCATTTTCCAGGGAGCGATTATACGGGATGGGGACGTCCCAGGCAGCGACGCGCTGCGGTGGGGCTTTCAACTCGTGCCAGACGGCGCCTCCCACGCGGGCGACGCACTCCGCGCCGAACCCGCCGGTCAGCGCGCCGCCTTCGACCACCACCAGGCGGCGTGTCTTGAGGACGGAGCGCAGGATGGTGTTCCAGTCACAGGGGACGAGGCTGCGCACGTCCACGACCTCGGCGGAGATGCCCTCCTCCTCGAGGTGCTGGGCGGCCTCCAGCGCGAGCGGCACCATCGCGCCGACCGCGACCAGAGTCACGTCCTCGCCGCTGCGTTTCACGTCCGCCACACCGATGGGGACGATGTATTCCCCTTCGGGGATGAGGCCGCTATCCGCATAGAGCAATTTGTTCTCGAAGAAGAGCACCGGATTGTTCGAGCGGATGGCGGCCTTGAGCAATCCTTTGGCATCGTAGGCGGTGCCCGGAGCGAGGATGATCAGGCCCGGAATGTGCATCAGCCAGGCTTCCAGGCTCTGGCTATGCTGGGCGGCCATGCCGATCCCGCCGCCGCCCGGCGTGCGCACCACGAGCGGCAGGCGGTATTGACCGCCGGACATGAAGCGCAGTTTCGCGGCCTGATTGACCAGCGGGTCCATGGCGCAGGTGATGAAATCGGAGAACTCGATCTCGGCCACCGGTCTCATGCCGGTCATCGCCGCGCCGACGCTCGACCCGACGATGGCGTACTCGCTGATGGGGGTGTCTATGATGCGGTGTGGGCCGAACTCCTCGACCAGCCCTGCCGTGACGGCGAAGTACCCGCCGGCGCGCACGTCCTCGCCGATGACGTAGACGCGCTCATCGCGCGCCATCTCCTCGGCCAACGCCTCCCACAGCGCCGCGGAGACGCTGACGACGCGCTCACCCTTCGGCGGCTGCTTCGGGGGTTGGTACAGGGCAGCGGGTTCGGGGGCGTACAGGCTGGATACCATCAGGTCGGGTTCCGGCTCGGGGCTGGAGAGGGCGAACTCCATCGCTCTCTCCACAGCCCGGGAGGCCTCTTCGGCGATGGCGGCGCACTCCTCTGCCGTGAGCAGGCCTTCTTCTTGCAGGCGGCGCTCCCAGCGGGCGATGGGGTCTTTTTTCTTCCAGGCCGCGATTTCCTCTTCGGAGCGGTAGTTGGCGGTCTCGCCTTCGGTGTGGCCGCGCCAGCGGTAGGTGATGGCCTCGATCAACGTGGCGCCTTCGCCCCGGCGCGCCCGTTCGGCGGCTTCCCCGACCTTCTGATAGACTTCCCAGACGTCGTTCCCGTCAATGGTGATGCCGGGCAGGCCGTGGCCGAGGGCGCGGTCGGCGAGGCGTTTCAGGCGGGTGTGCCCTTTGAGGGGGGTGAACTCGGCGTACTGATTGTTCTCGACGAAGAAGAGCACGGGCAGGTCGAAGACGGCGGCGAAGTTGAGCGCCTCGTGGAACATGCCCTGGGCGGTGGCGCCATCGCCCATGAAGGCCAGGGCGACCTGGGAGGTGTGTCGTTGGCGCGCCGAGAGCGCCGCGCCGACGGCGATGAGGGAAGAAGCGCCGACGATGCCGTTCGCGCCCAACGCGCCGATGCTCGCATCGGTGACGTGCATCGTCCCGCCCAGGCCTTTGCACAGGCCGGTCGCTTTGCCGAGCAGTTCGGCAGTCATGGCGTTCAGGTCTGCGCCGCGCGCCAGCATGTGACCGTGGCCGCGGTGCGTGGTGGTCATGTAATCGCCCTCGCGGAGGGCGAAGCAAGCCCCCACGGCGCAGGCCTCCTGGCCGATGGAGAGATGGAGCGCCTCGGCGGGGAGTTGACCGGCGGCGAACGCCTGCGCCATGCGTTCCTCGAAGGCGCGAATCAGGTGCATTCGTCGCAGCATTTCGATTTTCAATTCCTTTTCGTCCGCAGGCAGTTCCTGGGCGCGGAGGCGGATCTCTTCTTCCGCCTCTCCCTCCACCAGAGGGATGGAGACCGTTGGAATGGAAAGGGAGGGCGCCTTCCTCCGCCGCAGGCGTTCCCAGAAACGGACGCGACGGCGCGCTTTCTTCGTCTCTGTGGGGAGCAGGGTCTCTTCGCCGATTTCGCGGAGCAGGCGCGGGTAGAGGTCGAAGACAGGGCGGATGGCCGGTAACAGGGCGAGCGCCTTCGGCACGGAGCCGCGCGCGATGACTTTGCGCGTGGCGATGGCCTGCGGGACGTTCACCTTTCCCAGCCAGAAGCGATGCGCCACGTCGGCGGATTGCGTCATCTCGACATCGGGCTTCAGGTCACATGGGCCGAGGTGAAAGGTGATGGGGGTCTTGCGCAGGTCTACCGTGATCTCGGCATCCGGCTCGGTGAAGACGAAGCGTACTACAAGGGGGTTCTGGGTGAGTTTCGCGCTCAGCGCTTCGTCCCCGCGCACACGCTCGAAGAGCGCGCCGAGGACGTGGTAGAGATGATCGGCGTTGCGAAAGACGGCCATGCTTGTTCTCCTTCTGCAACGATTTTACCGGATGAGCCGGGCACAGGGTAGTGGAAAAAGGGTTTGATGTGTCGGGTAGTCCCTTTGCGCGGCTGAGGGGCAGGTCCTTTCACATCCCCAGCCATTGGGCGGCAGCCCGGGGAAGTTGCGCCAACGGGCCAACACGCAGGGTGCAGCGCGGCAGGGACTCGATGAAGAAGCGTCCGTATTGCTTGGTCTGCACGCGGCGGTCGAAGAGGACCACTACACCGCGGTCGGTTTGGGTGCGGATCAGGCGGCCAAATCCCTGTCGGAATTTCAGGATGGCTTCGGGGAGATAGTATTCGTAGAATGCATTCTCATAGAGTTCGGAGCGGGCGGCGATGAGCGGGTCGCTGGGGACATCGAAGGGCAGTTTGATGATGGCGAGCACGGAGAGCGCCTCGCCGGGAACGTCTACGCCTTCCCAGAAGGAACGTGTGCCGAGGAGGACAGCGCGTTCGGTGCCCCGGAAGGTCTCCAGGAGGGAGTGGGGGGAAGCGCCGGTGCCCTGTTCGAGGACCAGGATGTCTTCCCTGGCGAGAGGGGCACTGATGGCCTGGGCGGTGCGTCGGAGTTGGGCGTAGGAGGTGAAGAGGGCGAGGGTGCGTCCCCCGGTGGCGCGGCAGAGGTTGAGCAGACCGCGTTCCACAGCCTGCTGGTAGCCGCGCGTGTTCGGCTCGGGGATGTCGTTGATCAGGTAGAGGAGGGTGGCGTTCTCGTAGTCGAATGGGGAGCCGAGCGCCAGTTCGTCGGCCTCTTCGGCGCTCAGTGTGTTGCGGATGTAATCGAAGCCGTTGTAGGTGGTGAGGGTGGCCGAGGTGAGGATGACGCTTTCTTTCTCGTGCCAGAGGTATTTCTGGATCAGGGGGCCGATGTGCAGGGGCGCAGCGTGAAGGGATGTGCGGTTGTCGTTCGGCTGTACTTCAATCCAGTAAACTTGAGCGGGGGATGGTTCGCTGATCAGGGCGCGCAGGTTGGTTTCCATTTCGTCCAGGCGGCGATACGACGTGCTCAGGTCGCCGATGATGTCTTCCAGGCTTTCCAGACCTTCGGCGTAGAGGTCTGCGGTGGCCTGGTAGAGTTCGCGCAGGACGTTCAGGAGGAGGCGCATGGTCTCGTCGGCAGCGTCCCAGGCGATCTCGACTTCGCTCCAGCCGGGGAGGGTGCGGGTGGCGGGGAGGATGCGTTCCTGCCAGACGTAGTTTCCCGACGAGTGGCCTTCGCGCTGGTAGGCCACGAATTCGGCGAGGGTGAGGAAGAAATCGCGCCCCAGGTTTTCCAGGCGGAAGGCGAGGTCGGTGGCGCGCTGGACTTTTTGCTGGAGGAGGGCGAAGTCCGACGGCCGGAGGGCGGGGCGCGTCTCGGCCAGGAGTCGCCCCAGGAGGCCGGATTTCGGTCCGCCGACGAAGCGCAGGGCGCGCGTCAGGTCTGCCTGATTGACGTGGAAGGAGAGGGCGTTTGTGGTGGCTGATTCGAGGTGATGGGCCTCGTCTACGATGAGGTATTGGTATTCGGGCAGGACGCGGTTCCCAGAGGCGACGTCGGACAGGAGCAGGGCGTGGTTGACAATCACGATGTGGGCGGACTGGGCAGCCTGCCGCGCCTGGTAGAAAGGACAGAGGCCGCCCGTGCGTTTGAGGCAGGTCTCGGCGGTGCAGGCTTCGTCCTCGGCGGAGAGGCTGTTGTGCCAGACCTGGCGCTCGGCGGGGCCGTGGAGGTTGATTTCGTGGCGGTCGCCACTGCCGCCTTGCCAGAGCCAGACGAGGACTTTCGCCAGGACGCGCATTTCATCGGCGTTGTCCGGGCCGCGTCGGCGCATGATTTCCAGGCGGCGCGGACAGAGGTAGTTGCCACGGCCTTTGAGCACCGCGGCGCGCAGGTCGAGGTCGAGGGCGGCGCAGAGGTCGGGGATGTCTTTTTTGATGAGTTGGTCTTGCAGGTTGATGGTGTTCGTGGAGACGACGACGCGGGTGTTGTTTTGTAGTGCCCAGTAGGCGGCGGGAATGAGGTAGGCGAAGGATTTGCCCACGCCGGTCCCGGCTTCGACCATCAGGTGGCGGCTTTCCGAGAGGGCGTAGGCGACGGCACGCAGCATTTCCACCTGTTCGGGGCGGTATTCAAAATGCTCGAAGTAGCGCGCGAAGGGGCCGCCGTGCTCAAGGGTGGCGGCGATCTCTTCCACGTCCAGAGGAATGGGGGTTTCGACCGGTCGGGGTGGAGGGGATGTTTGGGGCGGGGTTTCCGGCTCCGGTCTTGGGGGCGAGGCGGGAAGACTCTCTTCGAG
>RFJH01000177.1 GCA_003694975.1 Anaerolineae bacterium
CAGAAAGCGGCGCGTGGCTATAAGGACATCAACCTCCTGGCCTTCAAGTTACTCAGGCCGGGAGGGATACTTCTCACGTTCTCTTGCTCCGGCGGCGTGGACGCGGCGCTCTTTCAAAAAATCGTCGCCTCCGCTGCCCTGGACGCGAGCGTGGACGCCCGAATCCTGGCGCGCCTTTCACAGGCGGAGGACCATCCCGTCTCGGTGTACTTTCCCGAAGGGGCGTACCTGAAGGGTCTCGTTCTCGTCAAGGGTTGAGTAACGCTTCATCAGCCGGTTGAGGATTGTGTGTAACGCAACACCGTGATCACCGTCAGCAGGATGACCAGCACGAGGGCGATTGTCCCGAGCCAGAGCCATCGGAACGCAGCGGCGAGCATGGCGATCAGGACGAAGACGACAACCCCTCTGGCGCTCGACACGGCCTCGCGTAGTTTCGGCGCTGCTTCGCGCAACCATCTGCCGCTCAGGACCACGCCAAGCGCCATTCCTGCCAGACTGGCGATGATGAGGAAGGCGGTGATGTCCCTTCCCCGCAGGGATGGCAGGTCCAGCACCATGATTCCGCATGTGGCATCTTCCGAAGGGAGAGGGTACTTCGCGGGGAGATAGACGCGCACCAGGATAAACAGGTCGAACACCCTGTCCTGTGGAAAGACCTCCCAGGCGAGGCGGCGACTCTCTCCCGGCCCCAGGGAGACCTGTTCGGTGAATTCGCGCATCGCCAGGATATCCCCTTCGCTGATGTGAATGCGCACAGTGCGCCTCAAACTATCGTTCGTTGGGTTTTTGATTTCCACGCTGACCGTGCCGTTCTCGCCGGTGGTAATCAAAGTGGGGCAACGTAGCGTGGGGAGAGTCTTATCCGAGCGGAATGCAGCGGGGATATCGAACTGAAACGCCTCCCAGTTTCCCCAGATGGCGGCGCCTGCGTAGAGTGTCCCAAAGAGTGCGCCCAGGGAGAGCAGAATAAGCCCCAGGGCACGAATGATGTGATGTTTGTTTTTCATCCTTTGCACCCAGACGAAAAATTTGCCCTCCACATGAGAGGGCAATTCTCAACACAGGAATGATACATGCATGATTTGAGGATGTTACTCCTCCCCAAAGCGGGCAATCTGGCGTAGCAATCCAACGACCAGCATACCCAACCGCAGCCCCTGGCTGCTGGTTATCGCCAGAGGTTCTCCTTTTTGTTCCGCGCGCCGCACCAACAAGTATGCCGCGCCTAAACCGGTCAGCGCGCCGATGACCGCGCCAAGTGCCAGTGTTTTTACTTTCCAGGACGAGTTGCCGTTTTCCGTCGTCATCTTGTCTGATCCTTTCGTCACTCTGTCCGGTCTTTTCGGGGTTTGAGGAAAGCCCGCGCTCCGGCACCTATCTCCTCAAGGTACAGAATAGGTTTGACGGTTATGTCCGCGCCGCGTTGCACCGCCCGACGCAAGCGATGTGACAGGAACTGCACTCGTGCTGCCAGAGGGGGGATGGCCTGTCGAGCGCGTATCAGGAGGTAGGTCGCGCCGATCAGGAGGACAAGCACAAGGATTCCCAGCACCATGGGCAGGATGAGTAGCCAGATCGTCGCCAGGGCGGCCCATCGCCCCACATCACCGTCCCCGCGAAAGGTAGCAACGCCCGCCCACACACCAAGCACGACCAGCACCAGCGTAGAAAGCAAAACGGGCGCGAGAATCTGCCATGCAAATTGGCGACGGTGTTGACGATACGAAGGACGTTCGTTCAGAAGGGGCGTAGATGTCTTCATTAGATGTAATTTTAACACAGAGTGGAACAAGTGTGGCGGAGGCCAAGCCAGGGAAGAAATTATCTCCAAAAAGAGGGGGGATTGCCATTTATCGGCTATAATTAGCCACGATGCAACGCGTCATTCTTACCACTCTCATCCTTCTGGCACTCGTTTCCTGTGCCCCTGCCCCGTCCTCTTCTTCGTCCTCCCTGCCCTCCACGCCCCCTGCACAGACGTATATAGAAAACAAAGGCTCCGATACCATTGTCAATCTGGCGCTGGCCTGGGCAGAGCGTTATCAGGAATTGCACCCCGAAGTGCGCATCTCGGTGACCGGCGGCGGTTCAGGGACGGGGATCGCAGCCCTGATCAACGGCACCGTAGATATCGCCAACGCCTCACGACAGATCAAACCCGAAGAGCGAGAAAAAGCGGAAGCAAACGGGGTCACACCCGTTGAGTTCGTTATCGCCCGCGATGCCATTGCCGTTATTGTTCATCCTGATAACCCTGTCGAACGTCTGACCCTGCAACAAATTTCGGACATCTACAGCGGCAAGATTACCAATTGGGCAGAGGTTGGCGGCGAAGACCGCCCCATCGTGCGACTCTCGCGCGAGACCAATTCCGGCACTCATGTCTATTTCCTGGAAGAAGTCATCCGCCTGGGTGAAAAAGAAAACAAGACTCTCTTCTCAATGGACACCCTCCTCCTGCCCTCATCGGAGGGCATCATCAACGAGGTCCGCCAGAACCCAAATGCCATCGGCTACGATGGCCTGGGCTATGTCCCTCCCGATTTAAAAACCATCGCCATCGCCCGCGATGCGGATAGCCCCTATGTGCTACCATCTGTTGAGACAGTTAACGACGGTTCCTATCCCATTGCTCGCGACCTGTACATGTACACCGCTGGCGAGCCGACCGGCGTGGTTAAAGAGTATCTGGAGTGGATCCTCTCCTCAGAAGCCCAGCAAATCGTCCGCGACCTGGGCTTCGTCCCTATCGTTGTTCCCTGACACCTGACACTCCGACGCCTTACCTCTGACACTCTCCTCCTATGAACGAAACCCTCTCCTGGAAAGAGTACCTCATCACTCGCGCCATCAAGGTGACCGGTTACTCGGCCATTGTGTTCGTCGTGCTGATTTTCTTCTTTCTGCTACGCGAGGGGCTACCCACGCTGGCCGAGGTTCCGCTTTCCACCTTGTTCAGCATCCGCTGGTATCCTATTGAAGGATATTACGGCATCCTACCCCTGCTCAGTGGTTCCCTGATCGTCACCTTGGGTGCGGCGTTGATCGCCATCCCTTTCGGCATCGGGACGGCAATTTACATTGCCGAGATCGCCCCACGCTGGATGCGTGAGATTCTCAAGCCTCTGGTCGAGTTGCTGGGTGGATTGCCCTCGGTGGTGCTCGGTTTCCTGGGCATTCTTGTGCTTTCGCCATTCCTGCGTCGCTTGCTCGATCTGCCCACCGGCTTGACCGCCTTCACCGGCTCGCTCCTATTGGGTGGCATTGCTATCCCGACCGTAGTCTCCATTGCCGAAGATGCGCTTGATGCCGTCCCTCGATCCTATCGAGAGGCAGCCCTGGCTCTGGGCGCCACTCACTGGCAGACCATCTGGCGCGTCACCCTGCCCGCCGCCCGCTCCGGCGTATTGACCGCCGTCATGCTTGGCGTGGGACGCGCTATCGGCGAGACGATGACCGTGATGATGGTCACCGGCAACGCGCCTGTCCTGGCAACCAGTCCGGGCGCGTTGTTCTCCCCCGTCCGCACGATGACGGCGACCATCGCCGCCGAAATGGGCGAGGTGGCCGGGGGTAGTGTACACTATCACGTCCTGTTCTTCATCGGCCTAGTGCTGTTCCTCATCTCCCTGGCGGTCAACGTGACGGCTTCCGCCATCGTCTTCCGAACTCGTACGCGCGCCGAACGGATTCTCTCATGAGAAAACGAATCCCCCTCCTCCGAAACCGTCATCTTGTCCAACGTCTGGGCTTCTCGCTGCTCACCCTGATGGCCGCCCTGACCGTCCTTCCCATCATTGGCGTGGTTCTGTTCATCATCAAAGAAGGTCTTCCGGCGATCTCATGGGAATTCCTCACCGCCATGCCACGAGAAGGGATGCGTGCCGGTGGCATTTTGCCGGCTATCGTCGGCACGCTCTACCTCACGCTGGGCACGGCCATTTTCTCCGTTCCTCTTGGGGTGGCAGCGGCCATTTACCTGGCCGAGTACGCACCGGAGAACCGTCTCACGCGTCTGATCCGCATTGCCATCATCAACCTGGCCGGGATTCCCTCTGTGGTCTACGGACTGTTCGGCCTGGGGTTGTTCGTGCTCTTCCTGAGATTCGGCACGTCCATTCTCTCCGCATCGTTGACCCTCTCAATCATGACATTGCCGGTTATCATCAGTGCGGCGGAGGAGGCTCTGCGTGCCGTTCCTCAGGCATTTCGCACCGTGAGCATTTCTCTGGGTGCCACCCGCTGGCAGACCATTCGCCGCATCGTCCTCCCCCAAGCGATGCCTGGCATCATTACTGGAATCATTCTCGGCCTGGAGCGCGCTGCCGGAGAAACCGCTCCCATCCTCTTCACCGGCGCGGCCTTCTTTCTTCCCCGCCTGCCACACACACCTTTCGATGCGACCATGGCCCTGCCCTACCACCTCTTCGTCATCTCCACACAGGTACCCGAGATGCCTTTCCAGATTCAATACGGCACGGCGCTCGTACTGATTGTCTTCGTGCTGAGCATGAACCTGATCGCCACTATCATCCGCTCCCGCGCCCGTGCCCGCCGCCAATGGTGACCAGACCCATGCCTGACCCCAAGATCCTGATCGAACACCTCACTCTTCACTACTCCGACGGCACCGAATCGCTCAACGACATCAACCTGGCGATTCCTGCCAATGCCATCACCGTCCTCTTCGGACCGGCAGGCGGTGGAAAGTCCAGCCTTCTGCGCTGTATCAACCGTCTGAACGACCTCGCCGATGTGAAGACCCTCAGCGGACGCATCCTGCTGGACGGCGAAAACATCCTCGACCCGAAGACGGACATCATCGCGTTGCGCCGTAAAGTGGGCATGGTCTTTGCACGTCCCGTTGTTCTTCCCCTGACTATCCGGGGCAACCTGACCTATGGTCTGGAACTGGCAGGCGAACGTCGCCGCTCCCGCCTGGATGAGGCTGTGGAACGTAGCCTGAAACAAGCCGCTTTATGGGACGAGGTGAAGGACCGTCTCGACGATCCCGCTTCCGCCCTCTCCGGTGGTCAACAGCAACGTCTCTGCCTGGCGCGCGTTCTGGCCTTGCAGCCCGAAGTCATCCTCCTGGACGAACCCACCAGCGGCCTGGACCCGATCTCCACAGGGAAAGTGGAAGCCGCCTTACAGGAACTGAAGAAAAACTACACCATCGTCCTCGTGCCTCATTCCGTCCAACAGGCTGCCCGCACAGCCGATTACGCCGCCTTCTTCCTGCAAGGGAAACTCATCGAATACGCCCCTGGCCAGGAAATCTTCACCAACCCCAAGGACAAACGCACAGAAGACTATGTCATGGGGAGATTTGGCTGACCCAAGAAGGCAAGAAGGGTCGAAGAAAAGTTTCAGAGCCATGAAGACGAACAATCAATGTTCCTCGTTTCCTGTCAGGTGGGGAGTTATAGCCCGCAGTGCCGGGTAGGGGACGGTAACGGAGTAGATAGTTTCACCATCCCATGATAACAATCGCCTGGCGCGAAAAGCAGGCTGCCTGACCAGGACAGCCTGCTTTTTCTTTCATTCACCCTACAATCTACGGTGTATCCCACTCTGGCCAATTGCCAACCAGCATCTGCCATGGTGCTGGTGGTGGACCAGAAGTTCAACCTGTTAGCGAAGTTGAACTTCTGGTTGCACCATTCTTCAAACTGCCAGAAATCGCCCGGCGTCACGAAGTGCACCTTACAAGAGATCACATATCCTGTGTTCAGGACCGATGCCGAAACGCTCGCGGAAAAGAGAGTAGTCCTCCTCGCCGATGACCGGTGCAATGATGTCGGGGAGCAAAGCAGGACAGAAGTCATGGTTCTGCTGGAAGTATTCTCGTGTCCGTTGGACAATTTGCTGCACCGCTTGCTCTCCATGTGCCTGGGCAATGCTATCCCAAAAACAATACCCGATATCATAAACTAGGCCGCGCAGCATTGAGGCATCAAAGTTGGGGACACGTTCACTCAGATAACTTGCAGCCTCATCATACCCCAGTGTAAGTGGGAAATAAGGGTAACTTGCAGAGCCTCCAGATGCGGGATTTTCCTGGTGAATGCCATCCGCAGTACACTCATCAGGTGAGCGAAGAGCATATTGCGAAACGATTTTCTCCGATACCCAGGTGGCCAGTCCTTCTTCGAGCGTAGCGGATGGGAAGCCGGGAGACATGGCATGGGTTGCTTCATGCGCGTAGAGCACATCACTGCACTGCCCCAAGGCTGCGCCCACCCACTCCGCACCGAGATAGGAAAGGTCGCCTTCCGTATGGCGCGGATGGTTCCGCCCGAACCGGTAGTTGCTCCCGGTGGAGAAACATCTGGTGGAACAGTTGTCAGATAGAAGGGGTACAGAGGCAAGGGAGAAGTGTTCAGTACGGTGCGCACTTCAGGCTCACAGGCGGAAAGCATGGCCACTGTGAACGATGCCAGGTTCTCGAATTGCCTTGGAGCGACGCTGATCAGCGCGCCGTGCTGTTTGGCAATCTCGTCTCGCTCGGCAAGCGGTGCGCCGCCCAGTTCGGTAGCGCAACCCACATGCAACCCACCTCCATTTATACATTGCTGATAGTTCGTCAGCGCTTCCGCCGTGGGAGTGAGACTCAGTTGTTCCACAACCAGGGTTTCACTGTGCTCGTTGTTTCCGCCTGGGTCATCCCCGTCGGCAGGCAGCACGCGGGCCGTAACCGTCACGCTTTGCCCTGCGGAGGTGATGCCAAAGGTGCTGAAATCGCTATCCGGCGCGTACGCATCCACGCACAGGCCGGGCAACACAGGCCGGGTGACATTGACACTGGTCTGGAAACCATTGGCCTCGATATCTACCTGGAAAGGGTATAACACCGAACGACCGCCGGTATTGCAGATGGTGGCCTCGAACGTTCCCTGAGGTCTGGCACTATCGTAACGCAGCAGGAGTTGGAGCACCTTCAAATCCGCGGGTATGTCGAAATCAATTGCCAGGCTGTCCGATGAGGGGGAATTGGAACACACGGTCAGGGGAGGCAACATGTCCAAATTGCTCTCGTAGGGAGCACTTGCACCCCCTGTCCTTGTATACAGCCCATGGAAACGAATCTGCGCTTGCTGCGGGGCTGCGCCACCCTGGGAATCAAGCATGCTCTGATACCAGGAATTCAGGTACATGCTGTAAACCTGGATGTCACCCGGTAAAGTCCCCTGGTACAGCAGATTTCCATCCCAGATCATGCTTTCACCAGATAGGGACGAGAAACTCAGGAACAAATCAGGGCGCGGTGGGCTGCTGGTGTGTATATAGAACAACACCATGGAAGGTTGTCCCCATTGAATAGTCCCACCCGGGCATTCTGGAATGCCACCTGAACCAGAGGGATAGATGGCCGCCTGGTAGAGTGTGGACTGCGGAGTGGCCGTAGCGGCCACAGGAGGCTGTGTTACCGTAGAAAGGGGTATTTCGGTAGAGGTGACAGTTGCCATTGGGATATTGCAGGCCAGCACGGTGCCTATCAGCGCAAAGGCGATGAAGGCGAGGGTAAGTTTGGATGTCTTCACTTTATCTCCTCCATAGAGTAATTTAATGATGGATGACTTCACTTTATCATCCATAGAGAATTTAATGTTTGTAACATTTGGGTGTCTTCGCTTTATCTCCATAGAGCAATTTAATATTTCCGGCCCCCCGAAATTTCCAAGATTTCGGAAATCTGGGTAGAACCGCAGAATCACTTCGTATCATGTCCAACAGGCTGGCGCTGCGTCATGATAGACCCTCGGGGGCTTTGCTGCATGAAAAAAAAGACGTGATCGTGTATCTTCTGTATAATGGAGAACCATAACGAAAACACGCTCACGCCCAAAGACGTTATACCGTGTCAAGAACTGGTCTGATACGACAAAGCGCCGGTGAAACGTGGCTCGATCACATTGGTTGTCGAACGATTTTGAAGAAATCTAACGCCACGATGGAGAAAGGCAGTGTGGCAGCCAATGGCGCGAAAAGCAGGCTGCCTGACCAGGACAGCCTGCTTTTTCTTTCATTCATCCCACACTACGGTGTATCCCACTCCAGCCACAGGTAGCGCTCGATGGGGATGTCTATTGGCGTCCAGACGTACCCTTTCACATATGGCTTGACCAGGACGTGCGAAAGGTAGTGCACGGTGAAGAGCACCGGGGCATCGTTCACAATCATTTGCTCTGCCTGCTGATAGAGAGCGATGCGTGCGTTGACGTCCCGTTCGGTGCGTGCCTGTTCGAGCAGTGCGTCCAGTTCGGGATTGCTGTAATTCCCGTTGTTCTGTGGTGAGCCTGTGTGGAAGAGGACATCGGCAAAGTTTTCCGGATCGGGATAATCGGCACACCAGCCTGCCTGGAAGAGTTGCCCGTGATTCCCCGCATAGATTTCGTCGTAGTAGCGGTCCGGCTCCAGGTTTTCAATGGTGATGGTCACGCCCAGGTTTTGTTCCCACATCTCGGCCAGGGCGGCTACGCTTGCGTCAACGTCTGTCCCGATGCCCCCATTGGTAAAGACGATGGGGGGAAGCCCAGCCGGGCCGCCATACTTCGATTCGGCCAGAAGTTCACGGGCGCGCGCCGGATCATAGGGAAGACCTTCCAGGTCCGGGTTGTAACCGGGTAGACCCGGAGGGTAGAGTCCTTTTGCCGGAAGCCCCACCCCGCGCAGCGCCACGTCCAGGTATTTTTGCCGGTCAAAGGCCATGGTAAACGCCCGGCGCACGTTCACGTCATCGAACGGCGGCTGGCTGACATCGAAGACCACATAGCCGGTGCACAGGTCCACGCCGGTGATCAGGTCTGCGTGGAGGGGATCATCTGGATCGGTCACGCGCGGCACGAAGTATGAGTAAACACTGGTGATGTCAATCTCGCCCGTCTCGTAAAGGCGGATGCCCACACCGGAGTACAACTGTACAATGATGTAGCGAATGGCAGGCGGGCCGAGGTAGAAATCCTCGTTGCGTTCATAGACCATGCGCTCGAAGCGTTTCCATTCCACCAGTTTGTACGGCCCCGTGCCATTCGGGTGGCGGTACCAGTCCGGCCCGGATTCCACGTTTGCCCGATCCACGACGAAGGCCGTTGGGTACGTCAGTTTGAGCAGGAAATACGGCTTGGGAGCGTCAATCGTGACCCGCAAGGTGTGATCGTCAATCACCTCCAGACCGGCGATGTGCTCGGCTTTGCCCTCTTTCACATCCTGTACCCCCACGATATCCCCCAGATAAGTCAACACCGTATCGGACTCCGTCTCCGGACGGGCAGCCCGCTCCCAGGAATAGACCACGTCCTGCGCCGTGACCGGTCGCCCATCGTGGAAACGCGCGTTCTCCCGCAGGTAAAAGGTGTAAACCGTCCCGTCCTCGCTGACCTCCCACCGCTCGGCCAGGTCTGGCACGAGGTTCAGATGCGGGTCAAACGAGACCAGACCACTGAAGACGCGTTTATCACCGGAACCATGCGTGGTCGCCGGATCGTACTCGCGAGGATTGGTGCTCTCGCTCCCCAGCAGCACAAGCGATTCCCGGCGCGGGATAGAGTCAAGGGTGAGCGCCTCGGTGAATACAAGCGATGTGGTCAGAGACTGTATCTCCCGGGCATATTGTTCATAAGCATCCGGTTCCCCGAAGACCAGGAACATGAACCCGTTCGCGCCGTGTAAGACGGTGGTAATGCTTACTTTGAGCAGCAGGCGGTCGGAGTTACGTCTGGCGGTGAAGACGGTACGCCACCCCGCGTCGCCGGCGGGAGTCTGCATCGCCTCATCCTGGAGGATGGAGATTTCATGTAACTCGCCCGACACCCCGGAGAAGAGATCCTTCGCGACCGTTTCCGGGGTGTCGTCTGCCTCCAGGGAAAAGGCGTAGAGGACGGCCATCACCTTTTCGTCCGGGCTGATGAACCAGGAGAGCGCCTCTTCATCCGCTTCGGTCTTCCAACCGGCAGGGTAGGTGACACTCAGGCCGTATTCCTCGTTCCTATAGACAAAAGGATTGGGAGTTGGAGTAGCGGATGGCCGAGTCGGTGACGCCTGTGTGCTGACAGGTGCCACATCGGTCCACTGGCAGGCAAACATCAGGAAAGCTGTCAGGAGCAGGAACAGGGAAACCTTTCGCGGGTGCATCAGTTCTCCCTCCTCTGATTTCTGCGGCGGGCGATGAGCACCGCCACACCAACAAGGATGAGAAGTAGCACAAGGCAACATGCCACACCTGCGATGAGCCACAGATTGTTGCTTTGCGCGAACGGTGCGTTCGCGACCTCGGGGGCAGAGGTTGCCGTCGGGGCCATCGCCGACGGGGTAGGTGAGGCCGGTTGCGGAGCAATCGTCACCGGAGGGGCGAACGGCGTCGGCGTGATAAGGAGCGAGGTGCCGGAGAAGGGGACAAAGGTCGGCACGAGAGTCGGCGTGGGTTGCGCGGTTGGGTTTGGACCGGCGGCGCGAGGGGGTGCACCGACCGAAGCGCGCCAGGCGTCCTCCAGACCATCCACATCCAGGCCATAGACGATGTTCAGGGCCTCGTCAATTGTATGACCATCGCGCAGGGCGGTGAGCAACGCGGTCATCTTCTCCTTGCCGTACTCTTCGATCAGGAAACGTACCACACTGTAGGACTGACTATAGGAGAGATCGGCCTTGTCCGGCAACTCGGAGAAGCCGGCGCTCAGAGCGCGCAGGGAGAGGAGAGTATTGCTCTGGATGGCGCTCTCCAGACGTTGTTGCGAGGTCGCGTCCAGGCCTCCCTCGCCCCACACAGCCAGCCCTTCGTTGAGCCAGGTGGGCACGTCGCTCAGGCAGGAAAAGGTCAGATGGCCGACGAGGACGTGAGTCAGTTCATGAGCGATGGTGCTTTTCCCCCACTCGATGTTATCCGGGGAAATACCGATGATGACGATATTGTGCTCATCATAAGCAATGCCACCCGTCCAGCCTGGTTCGTAGAAGACAGCATCGCGCAGATCCTCGTAGGTGGCATAGATGTACAGGTCAACGTCTTGTTCCGTGCTCAGGCCTGTCTCCGCCCGGAGACGCTGTAAGGCCTCTACGGCGGCATCATGCAGTTCCCGACCAAACGAATCCCCACCGACATACCAGTGGAGGTTGATCTGGTCTCCACTGATGGTCTGCCAGGGATGCACATCATCCAGCCAGACGACTTCTTTCTTCTCGGTGAGAGTCTCGTTGCCGTTAGCATCGGTCACCCGCCAGCGCCACCATACCCTGGCGCCGGGTGGCAGGGAGCCGGACTGTTTCATCTCCCATGTCCACTCGGCAGAAGTCGAAGTGGTCGGGGAAAAGGACGGCAAGGCCCTGGCGACCACATCGCCGCAGGTCAGTTGCCCGGAGCCGTATTCCAGCACGATGGACTCAATCGGTACGTCGCTCTGAAACTCGGCGTGAAACGTGATGCTGGTGGGAAAGTCGAGGATTGCCCGGTCGGTCGTGACGGTCACTGTAGAGGGCGGCGCGGCCAGGACGCTCTGGACAGGAAGGAGAAAGAGCACCAGAGCAGAGAAGGACACCCGGAAGATGGATTTGACCCGCATAAACAACCTCCTGTTACGAGCGGGGACTTGACCAACTATATCACAAAACACAAAATTACCCGGCCTGCTCCAGCACCGTTATCTTCTCGCGCTATTCTTGTTTCGGCCATCTTTTTATCCCGTTTGGTACAATACCCATACCTCTACACTCCTGCTATCCTGAGATGATGGTATCCAAGTCTCAACCATCCCTCCCTCTTGATCAGATTATCCACGGCGATTGTGTTGACGTGCTGCGCACTTTCCCGGATAAGTCTGTGGACCTGATTTTCGCCGATCCGCCTTACAACCTTCAATTGCGCCAGGATCTCTGGCGCCCCAACATGACCCGCGTGAACGGCGTGGACGACTCATGGGATAGATTCGAGAGCCTGCAAGCCTACGACGAGTTCAGCCGTCACTGGCTGGAAGCCTGTCGCCGCGTGCTCAAGGACACGGGAACAATCTGGGTCATCGGTACCTACCACAACATTTACCGCATCGGCGCCATCATGCAGGACATGGGATTCTGGTTTCTGAACGATGTGGTCTGGATCAAGACCAATCCCATGCCCAATTTTCGCGGCGTGCGCTTCACCAATGCCCACGAGATTCTGATCTGGGCGAGCAAGTTCAAAGGCGCCCGCTACACCTTCAATCATCACGCCATGAAGGCCCTCAACGGCGGAAAACAAATGCGCAGCGACTGGGTCATCCCCATTTGCTCCGGCAGGGAGCGTTTGCGTGTGGATGGCGTGAAGGCGCACTCCACCCAGAAACCGGAGGCCTTGCTCTATCGCGTCATCCTGGCAGCCAGCAATCCGGGCGATGTGGTGCTCGATCCCTTCTTCGGCAGCGGCACGACCGGCGCGGTGGCAAAGCGTCTCCACCGTCACTGGATCGGCATCGAGCGCGAAGAGCGCTATATCGAGATTGCGCGAGCGCGCCTCGCCCGGGTCACGCCGGAACCGTTCCGAGAGGAAGTCTTCGATGTGCGCGACCGGAAGCGATTGGCGCCCAGGGTGGCCTTTCCGCGCCTGCTCGAGGTCGGCTATCTGCGCCCTGGTCAGGTGCTCTACTTTCGCGGCGACCGGGGCGACCCGGCCAGCATCAAACCGGATGGCTCCCTGCGCCTGAAGGACGGCTTCGAGGGCTCTATCCATCAGGCCGGCAGACATCTGATGGGCGGCAGTCCCTGCAACGGCTGGCAGCACTGGTTTTTTCGAGAATGAGCGCGGCGATTTGCTCCCCATTGACGCCCTGCGCGAGCGTTATCGCCGCGAACACCTCATCGGCGATGGTTCCCTCCTCGCCGCGGAAAGGCCGGAGGAGGGCAGCCACACCCCAGGTCCGGGAGGGGACGACGAGACGTCCCCTCCCGGCTGACCGCCCAGGGGGCACGGTCACGCGGCGACCTGCACCTTTGGCAGAGTCTGCATGGCACGTTGCACGGCCTCGGCGGGGTAATCGTAGTCTTCCAACTCGCCGTGCAGGTACGCATCGTAGGCAGACAGATCGAAATGACCATGCCCGGAGAGGTTGAACAGGATCACGCGCCGTTCGCCTTTTTCTTTCGCTTCCAGGGCTTCGTCAATCGCGGCGCGCACGGCGTGGGCGCTCTCCGGCGCGGGGACGATACCCTCCGCGCGGGCGAACATCACCGCCGCCTCGAATGTTGCCTTCTGCTTCACCGCCACCGCCTCGATCAGGCCGGCGTCATACAGAGCGCACAAACTGGGGGCCATTCCGTGATATCGCAACCCGCCGGCGTGGATGGCCGGTGGAACGAAATCGTGCCCCAGGGTGTGCATCTTGACGATGGGGGCCATACGGGCCGTATCGCCGTAATCGAAAGTGTATTCGCCGCGCGTCAGCGAGGGCGCGGCCGTCGGTTCGACGGCCAGCAAGCGCGTGCGCTGCCCGTTGCGCAGGTTCTCGCGCAGGAAGGGGTAGGCGATGCCGGCAAAGTTCGAACCGCCACCCACACAGCCGATGACCACATCGGGATACTCACCGGCCAAGTCCATCTGCTTGAGCGCTTCCTCGCCGATGACCGTCTGATGCAACAAAACGTGATTGAGCACCGAGCCGAGACTGTACTTCTTCGCCCCGCCGGAGGTAGCCGCTACCTCCACCGCCTCGGAAATGGCTATCCCCAGCGAGCCGGGGTTTTCCGGGTCTCGTTCCAGGATCGAGCGCCCGAACTGCGTGCGGTCGGTTGGGCTGGCGAAGACCTGGGCGCCATATGTCTCCATCAGGATGCGGCGGTAGGGCTTCTGATGATATGAGACCTTGACCATGTAGACTTCCAGATCGAGATCGAAGAAATTGCAGGCCAGGGCAAGTGCCGAACCCCACTGCCCGGCGCCGGTCTCGGTGGTCAACGCCTTCGTACCGGCGGCCTTATTGTAGAAGGCCTGCGCCACCGCCGTGTTCGGCTTGTGACTGCCCGAAGGCGAGACGCTCTCGTTTTTGAAATAAATGTGTGCCGGGGTATCCAGCATTTTCTCCAGCCGCCGCGCCCGGATGAGCGGCGTAGGCCGCCAGAGTTTGTAAATCTCACGCACTTCCTCCGGAATCTCGATGAACCGCTCCTGACTGACCTCCTGCATAATCAGTGACATTGGGAAGAGGGCGGAAAGGAAATCCGGCGTCACCGGCTCCAGCGTCTGTGGATGGAGCACCGGCGCCGGCGGCACCGGACTATCCGCCATCACGTTGTACCAGAACTTCGGCAAGTCGCTCTCACCGAGCAGGAAACGGGTTTGTTCAGACATGGCAACCTCCTTTTGTGTGATTTGATGAATGACCTGACCATCCTCACGGCACAAACACCGGCGAGGGAAATGCCTGCGATTCGCTCCGGACCTGAGCCTGGCGCGCCTGCAAGACGCGTTCTGCCGGCTGCGGCGGATTCCCCGTCACGTCCACCTCGAGGCGCTCCTGCACGACCTGAAGCCTCTCTCGCTCCGAGAGGACAACGCGCGGGGCCTCGACTTCTCTCTCCAAGCGAACGTCCATCACACACCTCCTTTCTTCTCAGAACTTACGCCGTTAGATGGGCTGTCCGGACAGGCTGGAAAGCCCGCCCCACCACAACCGCCTCTTTTGGCCTGATAAAAAAAGCGCCCGTCCCATCTGGGACGAGCGCTCAAACGCCCGCGGTGCCACCCACGTTAGGCTGCTTTTAACCAAAAAACCCGTTGGTGATGCAACGGGAAAAGAAGCCAGCCTCACTCATTTTCGGGTACGGCCACCGTTCGCACGAACCATGGCGATACCCTAGCCCGATAACGGGGGCTACCGGCACGGGCTACTTGTTTCCGTTCGCCCTGCGGCTCCGAGGTCCATTCGGCGCTGCCGTTTCGGGCAGGGCTTTCACCTACCGCCTGCTCTCTGTGCCGTCGTACAGCGCGTACTCGTCCTCTTCACAGCCGTTACGCAACGTTGTTGCGCTAGATTATATACACATCGGCAAATTTGTCAATATTACGGCGTCGGCGTGACAATCTCCACCGAGGTCCAGTTTCCCAACGGCGTGTTGCCGTAAATCCAGCACTGTTTGTGTTTTGTCCAGGGCAGGTCAATTTGCACCAGCCACCATCCCTCGTTGTTCGTCGCCAGGATGGGGAGTGTCACCCCCGGGGCGAAGTCGGTCACGTCAGCATACGAGGCGCCCGGTCCCACTCGGCAGAAGGAATTGTGGTCGATCAGCAGCATGGGGGTGTTGGGCGTCACGGTGTTGGTAGAGGAAGAGGTCGGTGTAACGCTGGGAGAGGGAGAGGGTGTCCACGTCGGGGAAGGGGCTGCCGTCGCCGTGGCGGTTGGGGGGAGGGGCGTCTCGGTCACAAACACGACGATCGTGGGGGCGGGGACCGGCGAGGGAGGAAAGACGGTCATCATCAGAGGCTGCCAGAAGAGCGCCAGCCCCACCACGCCAAGCAGGCACACAATGGCGGCGCCGATGCCCAGTCCTGTCCAGAGGGAGAAGCGTTTGGGGCGCGGTGGCGCCACATCCACACGGACGGTGGGAGGAAGTTCGGAAGACACCCTTCGCGTCTCCCCGGCAAGGTCCGCCCGGACGGTCGGCAGCGCGCCGACCTCCTCGCTCTCTCCGCCGGCCTCCAGCGCGGCGCGGAAGGCTGCCATGCTCGGATAGCGGTCTTCCGGACGCTTGGCGAGTGCTTTCATAATCAAGCGCACAACCGGCTCCGGCAAGTCCGGCACGTATTGGAGGGGAGAAGGCAAGGGCTCCCGCACGTGCTTGAGCAGAACGGTCATCGGCGTGTTGCCGCTATAAGGCCGGTGGCCGGTGACCATTTCATAGAGCACCACGCCCAGAGAGTAGATATCGGCGCGGTAATCCACACCCTCGTTCGTCGCCTGTTCTGGGGCCATGTAATCGGGGGTGCCGATCAGCGTCCCCGTAGTGGTCAATTGGGTCGCACCGTCGCCGCCCAGGGCTTTGGCGATCCCGAAGTCGGTCAACATCGGCTCGCCGCGCTCATTGATCAGGATGTTCGACGGCTTGACATCCCGATGGATGATGTGGCGTTCGTGCGCGTGGTGGAGGGCATCGGCAACAGGGATGAGCAAGCGGAACGCTTCCTGCCACGGGAACGGACGTCCGCCGCGTTCGGCGATGACCGCTTTCAATGTCTTCCCCTGGACGTATTCCATGACCAGATAGGGGACGCCATCCTGTTCATCGAAATCCAGCACCTTGACGATATTGGGATGAGAAAGGCGGGCGAGGCTCTTCGCCTCACGTTCAAACCGCACGAGGATTTTCGCCAGTTCGTCCGGGGCGAACAGGTCACGCCGAATGACTTTGAGGGCAACCTCGCGTTCGAGGCGGATATCCAGAGCCTTGTAGACCGTTGCCATCCCCCCTTCGCCTAACGTTTCGATGACCTGATAACGGTTCGAGAAAATCGTTGCCATACCCTCCTCCTCGTTTTCAAGGAAGCGTGTCGAACACGCAACGGAAGCCGGTCTTGTAATCCGGCTGAGTTTGCTTCCAGGGATTGCGGTAGGCGCTGCTGGCGAAACAGGCCTCCACGCCGTAAGCGCCGCCGCGCGTGATGCCCGTAGTGAACGAATCCTGCATCCATTCCCGGACGTTACCGGCCATATCCAGCACGCCGTAGGGACTGGCACCCAACGGATAGGTTCCAACGATGACCGTATCGCCGACGAAGCGCGCCACATTGGCGAGTTCCGGCGAAGGTGGTTCATCCCCCCAGGGGAAGAGGCGACCGTCTGTCCCGCGCGCGGCCTTCTCCCACTCCTGCTCTGTGGGAAGGCGTCCCCCCGCCCACACGCAATAGTTCTGCGCCGCCAGCCACCCAACGAAGACCACCGGATAATCCTGGTATTGTGGATCGGTGTAGTAATGCTTGTAGAGAGGGGTGTTCACCGCCGCAGAAGGAGGACAGTCGCCCTCACCAACGCAGCGCCGGTACATCAGATTGGTCACTTCAGTCTTGTGAATCCAGAAGCCGCCGGTCTGCTCCTGATGCGCAGGAGTAGAGGCGGCGAAGCGGTCTTGCGTGCAAGAGGGATGAATGCGTGTCAGGGCTTCCACCTGCTCCTCATCAAGACCCATCGTGAACGGCCCGGCAGGGATGTAGATGACGGCTGCGCCATCGCGAGGGTTGATCCGCTCTTCGCCCGCCACAGGGCCTTGTGGAGGCGTCGCCGTCGGCGGAGCGGACGTAGATTCCGGGGTGGGAGCCGCCGTCGTGTTCGTCGGCGAGGGGAGGGGCGTATCGCTCACAACGAGGAATGTTTGCGTCGGCGAGGGGGAAGGGGAGGAAAGGCCGGTGGGAAGGATGCGACTCGCGGCGAAAGCCAGCGCTGCCAGAAGGAACAGGGATAGCACACCGACAAGAGGGAGGACGGCAAGTCGCCGCCGCGCCTGGGGGCGTTCGGGAGGCGGAGTCGGCAAAGCACGCTCGCCACGCGCCATGCGTTCGAGGGCCTCGGCCAGCGCCCCCATGTGCGGGAAGCGTTCCTCCGGTCGCTTGGCCAACCCCTTCTGTAGAACCAGGACCACGTCCTCCGGCAGGTGAGGGGCGAAGTGGCGCGGGTCGGGAAGCGGCTCGGAGACGTGTTTGACCAGCACGGACATCGGCGAATCGCCCTGGAAGGGGCGATGTCCGGTGACCATTTCATAGAGCACCACACATAGGGAGTAGATGTCGCAACGGTGATCAATTGGCTCGCCGCCGGCCTGTTCGGGGGCCATGTACTCCGGCGTGCCGATTCCCACACCGGTGGCGGTCAGGTCACTTGCGCCCTCCCCGCTCAGGACTTTGACGATGCCAAAATCCGAGAGCATGGGGCGCTCATCTTCGGAGATGAGGATGTTGGAAGGCTTGATATCGCGGTGGACAATGCCGTGTTGATGGGCGTGTTCCAGAGCGCGAGCGATAGGGGCCAGCCAGCGGGCTGCTTCCTGCCAGGGCATCGGCGCTCCCTGCAAATGGGCCAAACGCTGCTTGAGCGTTCCGCCGGGGACATATTCCATCACCAGGTAGGGTACGCCGTCCTGCTCGCCGTAATCCAGCACTTTGACGATGTTTGGGTGAGAGAGCCGCGCCAGGGATTTCGCCTCCCGCTCGAAGCGCGCCAGGGTCTCCGCCAGGTGCGCCGGGGGGATCGCACCGCGCCGAATGACCTTAAGTGCCACGTCCCGGTCCAGGCGCGTGTCGTGCGCCCTGTACACGGTGGCCATCCCCCCCTCACCCAGGAGTTCAAGAACGTGATACCGCCCCACGTGCTGACCGATCAGGCCCGACATGTTCCTCTCACCGCCATTATAATGGTATCATTGCATCATCTTACCACAACCCTCACAACGTGATGATACCTTTCCGCACCCATCTGCCAAACAATTTCGACCTGCCGCGCCGCATCCACCGCCTGGCCGAACTGGCCTACAACCTGTGGTGGACGTGGCAGCCAGAAGCACAACGCCTTTTCTCACGTCTCGATAGCGCCCTCTGGGAACGCGTGGGGCACAACCCCGTCCGCCTGTTGCGAGAGGCGGAACGCGCCTGCCTGAACGAGGCTGCCCTGGACACCGCCTACCTGGCGCGTTATGACCGCGTCTTGAGCGCGTTCGACACCTATCTGACCCGCTCCGATACCTGGGCCGCCCGCGCTCATCCCGAACTGACACGGCGCCCCATCGCCTATTTCTCGATGGAATACGGCCTGCACGAAACGCTGCCCATCTACTCCGGCGGCCTGGGCGTTCTCTCCGGCGACCACTTGAAAGAAGCCTCCGACCTTGGTCTGCCGCTCGTCGGCGTTGGCCTGCTTTACGCCGAGGGATACTTTACTCAACGCATCTCGGAAGACGGTTGGCAGAGCGCCCATAACAATCCTCTGAACTTCGAAGAACTGCCCCTCCTTCCCATCCTGAACGAGGACGGTCAGCCCGTCATCATCGAGGTGGACTTTCCGGACCGCCGCGTCGCACTGCGCATCTGGGAGGTGCGCGTCGGACGCGTGCCACTCTACCTGCTCGATTCCAACGTAGAGGCCAATTCACCTGCCGACCGGCAACTCACCGCCCGTCTCTACTGGAGCGATCTCGACCTTCGCATCTCCCAGGAAATGCTTCTGGGAATCGGCGGTGTACGCGCCCTGCGCGCTCTGGGCCATGATCCTGCCGCCTGGCACATGAACGAAGGCCATTCCGCCTTCCTGACCCTGGAACGGACACGTGAACTGGTGGCCGAAGGGGTACCTTTCGACGAGGCCGTGGCGCGCGTGCGCGCCGCGAGTATTTTCACCACCCATACCCCTGTCCCGGCCGGCAACGACGAATTCCCCCTCTGGCTGGTAGATAAACACCTCGCGGCCTTCTGGCCACAACTCGGCCTGACCCGTGACCGCTTCGTAGACCTGGCACGCAATCAGCAGCCCTGGGGTGAGACCTTCAGCATGGGCGTCCTCGCCCTGCGCCTCTCTGAGGGACGCAACGCTGTCTCCGAACTCCACGGGCGTGTGGCACGCCGAATGTGGCATTTCCTCTGGCCCGAACGCGCCGAGGAAGATGTTCCCATCACACACGTGACCAACGGTGTGCACACCGCGACCTGGCTGGCACGCCGTCTGCGCGTCCTCCTGGCACACTATCTGGGCGAAGACTGGCTCGAGCACCTGGACGACCCCGAACTGTGGGACCGCGTGCGCCTGATCCCGCCCGAAGAACTGTGGACCGTCCATCAGCATCAGAAGCGGAAATTGGTTTTCTATCTGCGCGAGCGGGCGCGGCAACAGTGGCTGCATGAGGGAGTACATCCTGTGCAGGTCATTGCCTCCGGTGCCCTGCTCGATCCTTATGCCCTGACGATAGGTTTCGCGCGCCGCTTTGCCACCTACAAGCGCGCCGACCTGATTTTGAGCGATGTCGAGCGCCTCCTTGCCATCATCAATCGTCCCAACCTGCCTGTACAGGTCATCTTTGCCGGTAAGGCACACCCTGCCGATGAGCCGGGGAAGCAACTCATTCAGCACGTCTACCGCATCGTCAAGCGCGCCGAGACGGGTGGCCGCCTAGTCTTCCTTCAGGATTACGACATGAACCTGGCCCGCTATCTCGTTCAGGGGGTGGACGTGTGGCTCAACACCCCGCGCCGTCCGAACGAAGCCTCCGGCACATCGGGAATGAAGGCCGCTCTGAACGGCGTGCTCAACTTCTCCATCCTGGACGGTTGGTGGCGCGAAGCCTACAACGGTCACAACGGCTGGGCCATTGGCGATGACCGCGATCCGGATCCCGAATCGGTGGAGGAACAGGATCGCGCGGATGCCCTCAGCCTTTACGAAACGCTGGAAAACGAAATCATCCCCCTCTACTACGACCGCGACGCGCACGACCTGCCTCTGAAATGGGTCGAGCGCGTGAAGGAATCCATGCGCACCGTCGCCCCGCATTTCAGCACGCGGCGGATGCTCAAGGAGTACATAGAGCGACTCTACCTGCCGGCTGCCGCCTCGGAGGTCACCGCAGTCCAGGAGGGTTGATGGTCACTGCCTGCACCGGCAAAAAACGCTCACGCCGAATCTGTTGAAAGCGTTTCGACCGGGCAAGTTATGATATAGTTTTTGCGTAGGACGCACATCGTTCGCGTTTTTCCACGTCCTGCCCACTGCGCAACTTCTGTTTCGAGAGAGATCGGGAAGACCGGTTCTCAAGGAATACGCTCTCATGCTGGCGCGTGTCTACTCGTGTGCCGTTATCGGCCTGGAAGGCGTCATCGTTGAAGTCGAGGTAGATACCGGCCCGGGGTTGCCGGGAATGACCATCGTCGGCCTGCCGGATACAGCCGTCCAGGAAAGCCGAGAGCGCGTCCAGGCTGCGGTCAAGAACGCCGGATTCCCGTACCCTCGCAAGCGCATCATTGTCAACCTGGCGCCGGCTTCCGTCCGCAAAGAGGGGCCGGCTTACGATCTCCCCATCGCCTTGGGGGTGATGGTGATGAGCGGACTGCTCCCTCAGGAGGCCGTCGAGGGGACTCTGGTCATCGGTGAACTCTCCCTGGATGGCTCTGTGAGGCACACGCGCGGCGTGTTGCCGATGGCTGCCGTGGCCCGTCGCGAGGGATTCCGCCGTTTGCTGGTCCCCGCCGCCGATGCCGCTGAAGCCGCCCTCATCCCCGGCCTGGAAGTCATTCCGGTGGAGACCCTGGAGCAACTCTACGCTCATCTGAGCGGCATCCAGGCCATTCCTCCTCAGCCACCTGTGGATATCGAGCGCACCGTCTCCACGCCGGAGGTGGATTTCAGCGAAATCCGGGGGCAGGAACACGCCAAACGCGCCCTGGAAGTGGCTGCGGCCGGGGGACACAACGTCCTGATGATCGGCCCTCCAGGCGCCGGGAAGACCCTCCTGGCACGCGCTCTACCGGGCATCCTCCCCCGCATGACCGTTGATGAAGCCCTGGATGTCACCCGCATCTATTCCGTCGCCGACATGCTCCCCCCGGATACCCCTCTTATCCGCACGCGCCCTTTTCGCGCCCCGCATCACACCATCAGTCACGCCGGGTTGGTCGGTGGTGGGAACTGGCCCCACCCCGGCGAGATTTCCCTCGCCCATCGCGGCGTCCTCTTCCTGGACGAATTGCCCGAATTCGGCACGCGTGTCCTGGAGGTGCTCCGACAGCCGATGGAAGACAAAGTGGTCACCATCAGCCGCGCTCAGGGCA
Source organism: Anaerolineae bacterium (assembly GCA_003694975.1). GTDB lineage: Bacteria > Chloroflexota > Anaerolineae > Anaerolineales > Villigracilaceae > J097. The sequence goes on from RFJH01000177.1 coordinate 21,767, forward strand.
CGCTGACCTTCCCGGCCAACTTCATGCTCGTCGCGGCCATGAACCCTTGCCCCTGTGGATACTATGGTGACCCGGTCAAGGAATGCACGTGCTCATCCGCCACCGTCACCCGTTATCAGAAACGCATCTCCGGTCCCTTGCTTGATCGCATTGACATTCACATCGAGGTGCCGCGCGTGGACTATGAGAAACTCAGCAGCGATCGCGCCGGTGAACCCTCGGCGGTCATTCAGACCAGAGTAGAGGCGGCGCGCGAGCGACAGCGACGTCGCTTCGCCGGCCTTGAAACCGCAAGACCCCTCCTGTGCAACGCAGACATGGGAGTAAGTGAAATCCGCACTTTCTGTCGCCTGGACGATACCGGTCGCGCCCTGCTCAAGACGGCCATGAATCAGTTGCAACTCTCCGCACGCGCCTACCACCGCGTCCTCAAACTGGCGCGCACCATCGCCGACCTGGCCGATAGCGAAGAAATCCAGCCCGCCCACCTCGCCGAAGCATTGCAATACCGCCCCCGTTTGTTGACGTTCGGACCATAATGCCGGGAGGCCCCTTGAACGATTCCACTTACCACTTCCTCCGCTTTTTGCTCGATGCGAACTTATGGGGAGGCGAACTCCTGAATGCCGATCATCTCCCTTCCTCCGGTCCGGCGGTTTTCGTCTCCAATCACCTGGGCGCTCTGGGGCCTATTGGCGTCATCAGTTCCATTCCTATTCGACTCTACCCCTGGATCATTGCCGATATGGTGGACTCCCGCCTCGCGCCGGATTACCTGCGTGTGGATTTCGTCGAGCGGGAACTGGGATTACGCCCTCCCTGGAGCATGGCCCTGGCGCGTCTGATCGCCGCCATCTCCACCCCCCTCTTGCGTTCCGTGGGGTGTGTGCCGGTTTATCGCGAAGCCCAGAACCTTCAGACCACGTTCGCCATGAGCCTGTCCTTGCTGCAACAAGGGAAGTGCCTCCTCATCTTCCCCGAAGACCCTCGACTACCTGCTGACCCGCTCACCCGCATCGCACCCTTCAAGAAAGGGTTTGCGCGTCTGGGGGAACGATACTACCGACAAAGCGGCACGCGTCTCCCTTTCTACCCCCTGGCCGTCCATGAGAGTCGCCGCGTGATGGTCGGACAGCCGGTCACTTATGACCCCCTGAACCCTCGCGCGGACGAACGGCTGCGCATCAAACACCTAATGGAACACAGCATACGGGAGATGTACCTCGCCCTTTCCGGCGGCGGTCCGTCCCCGGACTTCGGCCTGACGCGTCCTGTGGAAGTGGAAGGATAGTAAACTCCGCCCAGGGCGTTACACGTTGAGCGCCTCGCGCATGGAACGAAGTTCTTCCTCCACCTGAGCGAACATCTCGCGAGCCTGTGCCACTTTCGGCGCGAGCGAGGTCAGGTTCTGATTCTTTCCCTCCGCCTCCAGTTCCGCAGCAAGAGAGGAGAGTTCCTGCGCCCCGACCGTCGCGCTGGTGGACTTCAGCGTGTGGGCAGCGCGCACGAACGTCTGGGCATCCCCGTTTCCCAAAGCGCTTTCCAGATCGGCGAACAGGTTCACGGCGTTGTTCAGATAGGTATCAATGATGTCGGCGATGAAGGCGTCCGCCTCATCTCCCATCATCTCACGATACGCATCAAGGGCAGAATGGTCTATTGTCATGATACCTCCGAAGGAGAGAGATGGCCGGTGCCTTTAATGGGAAGAGGGGTAGTTTCTGCAAGAGCACGTTTGAGTTCTTCAACGCGCACCGGCTTGCTGACGTAATCATCCATCCCGCTGGCGAGGTAGCGTTCCCGATCCCCCTCCAGCGCGTTTGCCGTCATCGCTACCAGCCGCGGGCGACGCTCTTCGGGAATCGTCTCATGGATGCGCTGTGCCGCCTCCAGGCCGTCCATCTCCGGCATCTGCATATCGAGCAGGATGACATCATAGACCTGGCGTTGAAGCGCATCCAGCACCTCCAGGCCGTTGGCGACCACATCGGCGCGGTACCCCAGTCGCTGCAGGAGGGCCAGGGCGACCTTCTGGTTGACCACATTATCTTCAGCCAACAAGATGCGCAGCGGGTGGCGCTTCCCCATCTCTCTATCGAACTCCGAATCTTTCCGCTCACGCACCCGCCGCGGACGATGGGCGAAGATATCAATCAGCGTGTCATACAGTTGAGAGGGCTTAATGGGTTTGGTCAGGAAAGCGGCGAACAGGTCACTCTCATCTTCGGTGCGACGCCCCAGCGAGGTGAGCATCACCAGGGGGAGACGCTTTCCTCGAGGCAGATTTTGGATTTCGCGCGCCAGGGTCAGGCCGTCCATGCCGGGCATCTGCATATCCAGGATGGCCAGATCGAGGTCGGTTTTCTCTTTCAAAATCCGCAACGCTTCCTCGCCCGATTTGGCCACTTGAGGCACCATTCCCCATTTTTCAGTCTGACGGGCCAGGATGGTACGATTCGTCTTGTTATCATCCACAATGAGCACTCGACGACCACTCAATTCAGGTTGTGCTTCCATGGGGTAGAAACGTGTGGTGGCAGGAGTAGCCTCGGCGCGAATGGTAAAGTGGAAGGTGGAACCCTTCCCCGGCCCCTCACTTTCAGCCCACATCGTCCCCCCCATCAGTTCCGCCAGGCGTTTGCTGATGGAAAGCCCCAGCCCTGTACCTCCATACTTGCGCGTAGTGGAACTGTCCACCTGCGAGAAGGCCTTGAAGAGGCGGTCCATGCGTTCCTTCGGGATACCGATACCTGTATCCGAGACGGCGAAATGCAGTTCGTGCAGGTTGTCCTTTATCCGCCTGCTTGAGACCGAGACGACCACCTCCCCTTGCTCGGTGAATTTGACCGCGTTGCTCAACAGGTTGACCAGGATCTGTCGTAGACGGGTGACATCGCCGATGAGCCGATTGGGCGTCCCTTCCTGGATGAGATAGGCCAGGTCGAGACCTTTCTCGGCGGCTTTGCCCGCCAGTAGATCGAGGGCCGTTTCTACACAATGTGTCAGATAGAAAGGTTGTTTTTCGAGCACCATCTTCCCGGCCTCGATCTTGGAGAAATCCAGAATATCGTTGATGATGCTCAGCAAAGCATCGCCACTATTGCGAATCGTTTCCGCATACTCGCGTTGTTCATCGGTGAGAGGGGTATCAAGGAGCAGGCTGGTCATCCCGATTACGGCGTTGAGCGGCGTGCGGATCTCGTGGCTCATATTGGCCAGGAACTCGGCCTTAGCCTGGGCTGCTGCCTCGGCCTGTCGTTGGGCTTCGATCAGGGAGGTGATATCGTGATACAGCGCCAGCGCGCCCAGCCGTTCCCCATCCACCAGCACAGGAACACCGAACAACTCCACATCCACCAGAGCGCCGTCCTTCCGCCGCCTGCGGGTGATGCTATGGACCACACTTCCGCCAAGAGACTGTTGAGTGTATTCTCTGGCACGTGTGCGTTCATTACCAGGAACGATTAGCGAATCAATATCCTTCCCAATAATCTCTTCTTTCTTGTATCCAAACAATTTTTCAAACGTCGGGTTGCAGTTGTCAATTCGCTCTTCACGATCCAGCGTAACAATCGCCACCGGCGAATGCTGAAAGAGGGCTTCAAAATATTGCTTTTGCCGGCGAATCTCCTTCTCGGCGCGTTTCCGCTCGGTGATGTCTTTCATGACGTAAACCAGATGGGAAACCTCTCCCCGTTTGTTGCGTACCGGCGCGACAGTCTGCTCGCTGACGAACAGACTGCCATCCTTGCGGCGCTCCGTGACCTCGCCCTGCCAGGTCTCCCCGGCCAGCACGCGCTCCCGAATCTCACGGTAGAACGCCGGCGAATGCTCTCCGGAGCGAAGCGCGGTAAAAGGCCTATCCAGGACCTCTTCCAGGGAGTAACCGGTGAGGCGGCTGAACGCCGGATTCACCCACACGATTCGATCTTCGGTGTCGGTCACCAGAACGGCATTCGCCACCGATTCCAGCATGACTGCCTGTAATTGGGTCTGCTCATCCACCTCGTGTTGGTGGACGATTGTCGCCAGCGTGGTGGCAACTGCCTCGAGGAGCATCGTCTCGCGCGGGTGCTGCTGATGTCCTTCCTCAACGTATAATGTCAAGACTCCGAGGACCTCTCCCTGAAACACGAGGGGAACGGCATAATGGCCATGCGGCTCCATCCCTTCGTAATGAATATCATGCCGCTCGTCAATGTGGTCGGCGAATTCAATTTTTCCACTGACCGCCGCGCGTCCGCACAGGCACTGTCCATAAGGGACACGTTCGCACAGAGTGACGAGAGGGGGCTCCAGATTGCGCCAGGCTTTTAGAAGAAGATTCTCCCTCTTCGCATCCGAGAGGAGGATAGCGCCTTTGAACTCCGTTGTGAGATCGGTGGCAGCGGAAAGAATGGTCAACGTCTGTTCCAGGATGTCTTCCAGAGGGCGGTCCTCCAGCGAAAGGCTCATCAGCGAGTTCAAAATCATCTGCGTCTGGTACGCTTCATTGACCTCCCGTGTACGTTGCTCGATCTCCTCTTCGAGGTGCTCGCGGACGGCGTTCAGGCGGTCCTGGCGCAGACCGGCGAGTGTGGAGAGCAGGCCCAGGAAAAACGGCGCCGTATCAATCATCCATAGAAGCGGGGTCGTGCGTTGTACCTCCAAAGCCGTTTGCAGGGTAAACGGCAAACCTTGCAAAGAGGTTTCCATCCACATTGCGACAAGGGGGAAAAGTAAGCCCAAAAGGATACCCAGGGCAGCGTACAGGCGGGTTTGTGTATATGAATGCCTTATGTTCATCATATCTATACCTCTACATCGCTTTCTTCTCGTTCCGCAACGGCAACCTGCCCCCCACCCGCCTCCTTAGCGCGGTACATGGCCCGATCGGCCTGTCGGACCAGGCGGTCCAGGGCGGTATCGGGGTCGTCAAATGCAGAAAGGGTGCTGATGCCGATGCTGATGCTCAGGGGGAGATGTTGACCATCCGGCAGGATCACAGGGGAACGGGCAACGGCATCCAGGATGCGGGAGGCGATGTCACTTGCCCATTGTTCCCCGATTTCGGGCAGGACGATCATAAACTCGTCCCCGGCCCAGCGACCAACGCTATCGTACGACCGGCTGTGGGTTCGCAGAACCCGGGCGACGTGCTGGAGAACCAGGTCGCCGACCTGATGACCATGACGGTCGTTGATCTGTTTGAAGCGGTCCACGTCCAGAAAGATGACACTCAACGGTTTGCCGGCGCGGCGGGCGCGTTCAATATCGGCCTGGGCGCGGCGATAGAGGGCACGGCGATTGAGCAAGTCGGTCAGAGCATCGTACATCGCCAGATGTTCCAGTTGATCTCTCGCCTGTGTGAGACGGTCTTCCAGGGCCAGGATGCGTTCGCCGACGGCGATGCGGGCAAGAAGTTCGTGGGGGTTGAAAGGTTTAACGAGGTAATCATCTGCTCCGGCCTGGAGACCGGCGACGATATCCTCGTTGCTATCCCTGGCGGTGAGCAGGATCACGTAAACATAGCCGGGAAGATCGGAAGCACG
>RFJH01000178.1 GCA_003694975.1 Anaerolineae bacterium
ATTTGAGAACCGTCCTTACAACCGCTATCACGGCACGAAGCAGGCGCACTTCTATTTCTTCGAGTGCGAGGAGGATCAGGAAGCCGCCAACGCGCTCTTTGAACGGGCGTTTGAATGGGCGCGGGCGCGGGGGTTGGATGCCATCGTCGGCCCGAAGGGACTCTCGGCGTTCGATGGCTACGGTCTCCAAATCGAGGGGTTCGAGCATCGTCAGATGATGACGATGATGAATTACAACTATGAGTATTACCCGAGGCTGGTGGAGGCGCTGGGATTTGAAAAAGAGGTGGATTTCGTTTCCTGTTATTTGCCCTATACGTCCTTCGCCATTCCCGAGCGGGTGGTGCGCATCGCCGAGCGGGTGATGAAACGGGGGAGTCTCTCGGTCAAGCGTTTCAGGAACAAGCGCGAGTTAATCCAGTGGGCGCCGAAAATTGGCGCGGCGTATAACAAAGCCTTTGTCAACAACTGGGAGTATTATCCTCTCTCGGAAAATGAGATCAAGTTCATCGTGGATAACATTATGCTGGTCGCCGACCACCGACTGATCAAGATCATCCTGTACAAGGAGCAAGAGGTGGTCGGTTTTCTTTTTGGCTTCCCGGATGTCTCGGCGGCGTTGCAACGGGCGCGCGGACGCCTCCTCCCCTTTGGCGTCTTCGACCTCCTGCTGGAGATGAAACGCACGGACTGGCTCTCGGCGAACGGCATGGGCATCCTTCCGGAGCACCAGGGGCGCGGCGGCAATGCCCTGCTCTACTACGAGATGGCGAAGACCATCGAGGAGTTCGGGCGCTTCAAACACATTGAGATGACCCAGGTCGCCGAGACGGCGGTGCAGATGCGCGCCGACCTGAAGAACCTGAACGGTCAGGAGTACAAGAATCACCGCGTCTATCGGCGGGCGCTGTGAAGCAAGCGGTTAAGCAAAAAAAAGGCCGAGGCGTGCGCCCCGGCCTTTTCTTTTGGGTCAGGATACTACTCGATGACGACGACGTTGGTCGCCTGCGGGCCTTTCTGTCCCATTTCAATCGTGAATTCCACCTTCTGACCTTCGTAGAGGTTGCGGAACCCCTCGGCCTGGATGGCGGTGTGATGGACGAACACGTCGGATCCACTCTCGCGCTCGATGAATCCGTACCCCTTGGCCCCATCGAACCATTTGACCGTACCGATGATACGCTCGGACATGTGATTTGCCTCCTTTGTGGCAGGAAATTGGTGATGCGTCGCGTTCCATCGGACGTTCTAAAAATAAGACCCTGGCAAAGTGCCAGGGTTCCTTGCAATCCAACGAGAACTGACAGGCATCTTTCGAAGGCAATGATACCCCCGAATAGGGGAGGAGTCAAGGGAAATGTAAATTTAAATATCGGGGCAGGGATTCTCTCGCACGCCACGTGATAAAATAACCCCGTTCGGGAGTTCTTCCATGTTGCCCGATTTCCGCGTTCGCCAACGGGATTACCTGCTGGAAATCACCCGCCTGATCACCCAGGAACTCGATCTGGAAAAAGTGATGGCGCGCATTTTGCGCGTCTCGATTGAGATGTTGGCCGGGCAGGCGGGGTTGATCGCCCTGAAAGAGGAGGAGACCTGGCGCGTCGCCGCCGCACAAGGCATCGCACCGGCCTTCCTGCATTACCTGGAACCTCTCCTGGCTGAAGAACGCACCTCCGAACTGGACGTACGGGAACTCAATCGCATGCTCAAAAGCCTGACCTATACGGCCAGCCGAGGTCTACTCAACGGCGTGGGGCTGCCCATGGTCGCACATGGGCAGGTGATCGGCGTGATTTTCATCTTTCGTAATTATCCCGATCTGTTCTCGGCAAACGACAAATCCCTCCTGCGCGCTTTCGCCGATCAGGCCGCCATCGCCGTCTTCAATGCCCGTCTCTACAGCCAGGTGCGTTACGAGAAACAGCGCCTGGACGCGCTCCTGGAGGCCGCGGCAGATGGCATTCTGATCCTGAACGCCGATCACACCGTCGAGCGGTGCAACCGCGCCTTCGAAAAACTGTACGGGCGCTCGCGCCAGGAAATTATCGGGCGGCCTCATGCCGAAATCATCCGGTGGACGGGCAACCCTCAGGGAATGACGCTGGAGGAGGCCGAGGCAGGTGGCTGGCCTCTCGCCCCCCACGTCCACCTCTACGTGGAGGGCGACCTGGAGCGCCCCGATTTCCCCCCTCTGCCCGTCGGTGTGACCTATGCGCCTCTTCTCTCGCCGCAAGGGAAGTTGCACAACATCATCGTCACCGTGCGCGATATTACCCACTTCCGCACTGCCGAAGAACTCAAAAGCACTTTCATCTCCATCATCAGCCACGAATTGCGCACTCCTGTTGCGCTCATCAAAGGCTACGCCAGCACCCTGCGCCGTGACGATGCTCACTGGGACCGCGAGGTGGTCAACGACAGTCTCGCCGTCATCGAAGAAGAAGCCGACCGCCTCTCGAAGATGATTGACGACCTCCTGGACGCCTCGCGCCTCCAGGCCGGTGGCCTCAGCCTGAACCGTTCCGAAGTCTTTCTACCGGCTCTGGCCGAACAATTGGCGGAACGCTTCCGGACCCAAACCGATCGCCACACCCTGACCGTTTCGTTCCCCGAAGATTTCCCCGTCATCTACGCCGACGAAGGTCGCCTGGAGCAGGTGCTCTCCAACCTGATCTCCAATGCCATCAAATACGCGCCGGAAGGCGAGATCCGCATCCAGGGACAGGTGCGACCGGAACAGGTCATCGTCTGTGTAAGTGACGAGGGGCCGGGCATCGCCCCTCAGGATGTCCCCCATATCTTCGACCGCTTTTACCGTTCCCCCGAAACGCTGCGAAAGACCAAAGGGGCCGGCCTGGGCCTCTACCTGACGCGCGCTATCGTCGAGGCACACGGCGGACGCATCTGGGTGGATACCGGCGTCTCGCGTGGGGCGCGTATTTGTTTCTCCCTGCCGCGCTGAGGGAGCAAAAGGCGGCTCACTCCCCGATGATTTTGATCAAGACGCGTTTGCGGCGGCGCCCATCGAACTCGCCATAGAAAATCTGCTCCCAGGGGCCGAAGTCCAACCGCCCGTTTGTGACCGCGACGACTACCTCGCGTCCCATAACCTGACGTTTCAGATGCGCATCGGCGTTGTCTTCGCCGGTGCGGTTGTGTAGATACTGCCCCACCGGTTCGTGAGGGGCCAGTTCCTCCAGCCAGCGTTCGTAATCCTGGTGTAGACCGTGTTCGTCATCGTTGATGAAAACCGATGCCGTGATGTGCATGGCGTTGACCAGGCACAGGCCTTCCTTTATCCCACTTTCTCGCAGCGCTTCCTCCACTTGCGGGGTGATGTTGATGAAGGCGCGTCGAGAGGGGACGTTGAACCAGAGTTCCTTGCGATATGATTTCATCGTTCTTCACTCCCTGAAGAAGCATTTCCCATGAATCGCTCTGTGGTGGCATGGCCGGGCTGGCTGACCCCCTCGCCGGTGAGCACTTTCCACAGCGTGATGAGGAGGATTTTGATATCCAGCCAGAAAGACCAGTGATCCACATACCACACATCAAGGCGGAACTTATCCTCCCATGTGATGGCGTTGCGCCCGTTGACCTGCGCCCAACCCGTGATGCCGGGCAACACGTCGTGGCGGCGTGCCTGTTCGGGGGTATAGCGATCGAGGTACTCCATCAGCAGCGGCCTCGGGCCAACCAGGCTCATTTCCCCGCGCAGGACGTTGACCAGTTCGGGGAGTTCGTCCAGGCTGGTAGCGCGCAGGAAACGTCCGAGAGGAGTCAGGCGTTCGGCATCGGGAAGGAGATGTCCGTCCGCGTCGCGGGCGTCGGTCATGGTGCGGAATTTGTAAATCCGGAAAGGGCGTCCGCGATAGCCCGGTCGTTGCTGTCGGAAGAGGATGGGGCGTCCGTGCGCGATGTATACCAGCAGGGCAATGAGGAGCAGCAAGGGCGAAAGCAAAATCAACGCCGTTGCGGCAACGAGGAGATCAAAAAGCCGTTTGTGGCGTGGAATTCCCGGTGGGAAAAGAGGCATATCGTGATTCTACCAGAGAGAACGGGAGTAATCGCGCGAGGCGAAACACGTCTTGTGGGGTTTAGGTTGTCAAATTGTGAATTTTGTTATATTATCATTACATATCCGCGAGGCCGCCTGTCATCAGTTGGGCTAATCTTTTTCGGGAGTGTGTCATGCAGCATGGCTTCACGAGCACGTTAAATAGCAGCCGGTTGGAAGCGGGGGAGGTTCAACTGAAAATCGAGAACGTGCAACTCAACTTTGGGGGAGTGACTGCCCTTCTGGACGTCAGCCTCGATGTGCGCCAGAGCGAGATTCTGGCCATCATCGGCCCGAACGGTGCCGGAAAAACCAGCCTTCTGAACTGTATCAGCGGTCTGTACCGACCTCAAAAAGGGCGCATCCTTTTCTATAACAACGGACAGGAGCACGAACTCACACGCCTTCGCCCTCACCAGATTGCCCGTCTGGGAATCGCTCGCTCGTTTCAAAATATCGAATTGTTCCGCCACATGACCGTGCTGGACAACCTCCTGGCAGGTTGCCATGTACACATGAAGAGCAACCTGTTTGCCAGCATGATCTATTGGGGGCCGGCTCAACGGGAACAAATCCGCTTCCGCCGTTTTGTGGAAGAGATTATCGACCTTCTGGAAATCGAGGCCATTCGTCATCAGACGGTAGCGACCCTGCCCTACGGCTTGCAGAAACGTGTGGAGATGGGGCGTGCCTTGGCCATGCGCCCGGCCATCCTGCTCCTGGACGAGCCGATGGCCGGCATGAACACGGAAGAAAAAGAGGACATGGCACGCTTCATCCTGGACGTGAACGAAGAGCATGGCGTGACCATCGTCCTGATCGAGCACGATATGGGTGTGGTGATGGACATCAGCGACCGGGTGGCAGTATTGAATTTTGGCCGCAAGATTGCCGAGGGGTCGCCGGAGGAGATTCGCACCAACCCGATGGTCATTCAGGCCTATCTCGGCGAAGAACGAGGCGTTTTCTCCATCCCATTGAAGAAATAGTAGCAACGGCAGGTGAGCATGGCCGAAACACTCCCTCAATTCCTGATGGAACATGCCCAAAAGACACCGGATAAAGTAGCGCTGCGCGAGCGGGATTACGGTATCTGGCAAACCATTACCTGGAGAGAATACCTCGAACATGTGAAGTATTTTGCCCTGGGGCTGGTACATCTTGGCCTGCGCCCTGAGGAAACCATAGCGATTGTGGGCGATAACCGCCCCGAATGGGTAATCGCCGAACTGGCCGCGCAATCCGTGGGCGCCAAGTCCATCGGCATCTACCAGGATTCGGTCGTCAAGGAGATGATTTACATCTTCAACCATGCCGATGTTTCCTTCATCGTGGTCGAAGATCAGGAACAGGTGGATAAAATCCTGGAGATGTGGCCTCAACTGCAGGGGGTGCGCAAAGTCATCTATTACGACCCTAAGGGGCTGCGCAATTATCGCGAAGACTTTTTGATGTATTTCCCTCAGGTGGAGGAATTGGGG
>RFJH01000179.1 GCA_003694975.1 Anaerolineae bacterium
GATTAGCGAGAGCGATGCCAGCGTTCTCGTTACCTTACGCAGTTGGGCCGGCCTGGCGCGACAGGTGCAGGAGCGCGCCGGTTTACCTTTCGTGATCCTGACCGATGTGGCAGACTACCTGCCCCTTCCCAGCCGCCTGTTCTTCCGCTGGCGTCATCGCGGCCTGACTGCACCGGGCGCCTTGCATTATCGCCGCTGGCTGCGGGGGGAGAGCCACCACTCGCCGACCGTCGAAGTCGCTCCGGAAGACCTGGCGGTGATCATCTACACCGGCGGCACAACGGCAAGTGCCAAAGGGGTCATGCTCTCGCATCGTAACCTGGTTGCCAATGCGCTGCAAACGCGCCATTGGATGCCCAACGCTCAGGAGGGGAAAGAGCGTTTCCTGTGTGTTCTGCCTTTCTCACACAGTTACGGATTAACCACAGCCTTGAACGTGCCAATTACGCTGGGAGCGTCTTTGATCCTCAAGCCTCAGTTCCAGGTACGCGATATCTTACGCACCATCCGTAAATACCGCCCGACGATTTTCCCCGGCGTCCCGAACATGTACCTGGCCATCAACAACGTGCGCGGCGCGCGGCGGTACGGCGTTTCCTCGATCAAGGCGTGCCTCAGCGGTTCGGCACCGCTCCCCGTCGAAGTGCAGGAAGCCTTTGAGCGCCTGACCAAAGGCCGCCTTGTAGAAGGCTACGGGCTGACCGAGGCCTCTCCGGTGACCCATGCCAACCCCCTCTTCGGCCTGCGCAAAGTGGGCAGCATTGGCATCCCTCTCCCCTCAACCGAAGCCCGCGTGGTAGATCTGGTGCGCGGTCGCCGCGAGGTGGCCGTCGGTCAGATTGGCGAATTGGCCGTGCGCGGCCCCCAGGTGATGATGGGCTACTGGAAAAACGAGGAGGCCACGCACAAGGTGCTGAGCGATGACGGCTGGCTCCTGACCGGCGACGTGGCACAAATGGATGAGGACGGTTACTTCCGTATCATTGCTCGCAAAGCGGATATGTGGTATCCTGCCAAGCCGGGGAAGCCGGCTTTCCCGCGCGATGTGGAAGAGGTCATCTACGAGGTGCCTCAGGTCAAAGAAGTCGCCGTTGTAGCCATCGCGGGGAAACCCGTCGCCTTCGTCATCGCCGGGCGGGAACGTCCAAGCGCCGATGCCATCATCGCCTACTGCAAACGACGCCTGCCTCCTGACCTGGTCCCCCGCCTGGTGCTCTTCGTGGACGACTTCCCCCGATCCTTCATTGGAAAAGTACTGCGCAGGGAACTTGCCAGACGTTATGAGCAATATCTCACCGGTTGACCTCCACACATATCCCCAACCTGACACCCTCGCTTCCCGCCCCTTTGCGGTGAACTACATCCACTACGGCACAGGGTTGCCGGTGGTCATGGTGCATGGCCTGGCCGCCTCGCTGCACGATTGGGATTTCCTCATTCCCCAACTCGTCTCCTCCGGCTACGCGGCCTATGCCCTCGACCTGCTGGGGCATGGGGATAGTTACAAACCGTCCGCGCTGAGCGAGTACACCATCGAGCGCGTCTTTGAGCATATGGAGGCGTGGCTGCACTCTCTGAACCTCTCGCGGGCGCCGGTGCTCATCGGTCACTCCCTGGGTGGCTACCTGGCGTTGCTCCACGCCTTGCGTTTCCCCCATCGAACCCGTGCCCTGATCCTGGTCAACCCATTTTACAGCCCACATCAGTTATCCCCCATCCTGCAACTGATCTTTCGCCGTCCTCTGCTCAACACCACTCTGATCGAACGCACTCCCTACTGGCTCTTTCGCGCCCTGGTGGATATTTCCAGCCTTCGCCTGAGCATAGGCAGCGCGTATCATCACACGCTCCCCGAATCCGTGCGTATCCAGACTGCCAGGGACTACAAACGCGCCGCCCCGGGCATCTTCAACCTCCCACGCACGATGCGCGACCTGACCCCAGACCTGCCGCGCGTCGCCGCGCCGACCCTCGTCCTGTGGGGCGACAACGACCAGACTCTGGCCCCCGTCTCCTTCTCCCGCCTCCTGCAGGCCATGCCCAACGCTCACGGCGAAGCCCATCCATCATGCGGCCACATCCCTCACCAGTGCCACGCCCTCTGGTTCAACCGACGTGTGCTGAACTTCCTCGCATCGTTGTGACATCTATTTGGGAAAAGCCGGGAAAAACCGTGTAACGGCAAATTTTAAGGAAAATCCCCCTTCCTTCCCCTTGACCTGTCTTTTAAATGTGATAAAATCGGGGTCACCCCGCCAAATGTAGGGGGTAATGCCGTATAACCGCCATATGTGGCGGCAACATTTGTTCTAAGCATCACGGAGAATACCATGCGTTGTCCGTACTGTCAGCATCGTGAATCGAAGGTCATTGATACCTCGCATGATAGCCAGGGCAATATTCGGCGTCGGCGGGTATGCCTGAATTGCAAGCGACGCTTCAGCACTTATGAACGCCCGATCCTGGCTACGCCGCTGATTATCAAACAAGATGGCACGCGTGAGGAATTCGACCGCGAGAAACTGATGCGAGGCATTCGCATTGCCTGTGCCAAGCGCCCGGTATCGGCGGAGGCCATCGAGCGCCTGGTAGGCAAGGTGGAATCCGAATTGCAACAGATGGGGAAAGCGGAGGTCTCCTCGCGTGTGGTGGGTGACCGAGTCATCGCGGGGTTGAAAGAACTCGATCAGATCGCCTACATCCGCTATGCCATTGTCTACCTTGGGCTGGACGACCTGCGCGCCGTGCGCGATGAGATCGACCGTCTCCTGGAGGGCCAGGAACAGGATCAATCAAACCAATCATAGGAGAATCGTAATGGTTCACAAAGCCGCTGCTTCCACCAAAGACTCGAGGAAGAAGGACTTGCTTCCCACACCTCCCCTGCCGCCGGGCCTGCCCAAAGTGGAGTTGACCGAGAATGCCCGTCAGGTGCTCACGCGCCGCTACCTCCGCCGCGACGAGGGCGGCCAACCCGTTGAGACGCCTGAGGAGATGTTCTGGCGGGTGGCCTACCATGTCGCCAAAGCCGAGGAGGCGTGGGGGGAAGACGTGATGGCGCGCGCCAAAACATTCTACCGCTTGTTGGTGAGCAAGAAATTCTTCCCCAACTCGCCCACGTTCACCGGCGCAGGCACTCCCCTGGGTCAACTCGCGGCCTGTTTTGTGCTCCCGATCTCCGATGACATGGGACGGCGCGAAAGCGGCATCTTCCAGACATTGCGTAACGCGGCCCTCATTCAGCAAACGGGCGGTGGAAACGGATTCTCCTTCTCGCGCCTGCGCCCAAAAGGCGCGCTCGTCAAGTCGTCTGCCGGGCAGGCTACGGGGCCGGTAGGCTTCCTCCGAGTTTATGATCACGCTTTCGGGGAAATCGCTCAAGGTGGAACCCGTCGAGGCGCCAACATGGCCGTTCTGCGCGTGGACCATCCCGATATCGAGGAGTTCATCACCTGCAAGACGGACGAGAATGCCATCACCAACTTCAATATCTCGGTGGGCATCACGGACGCCTTCATGCGCGCCGTGGAAAATGACGAGGAATGGGTTTTGCGCTTCCCGGATATCTCCCATCCCCGTTACCGGGATTTCGATGGCACGCTGGAACAATGGGAGGCACAACATTTGCCGATAAAGGAGTACCGGAAAGTACGGGCGCGAGAGTTGTTCGATAAGATCGTCCGGCAGGCGCACCACAACGGCGAACCGGGAGTCCTCTTCCTGGACACAGCCAACCGCGCCAACCCCGTACCGCATCTGTATCCGCTGGAGAGCACAAACCCCTGCGGTGAGCAGTGGCTTGGGCCAAACGAGAACTGTTGTCTGGGTTCGATCAACCTGGCGCAGCATTGCGCTCCCGACGGCCGTGTGGACTGGGAAGGTCTGCGCCGCAGCGTGGAACTGGCGACGCGTTTTCTGGATGATGTTGTGGAGGCCAACGCCTACGTCCCGGCGGTGCCGCAGTTAAAGGAAGCCGCCCACCGCGCCCGCCGCATCGGCCTGGGCATCATGGGCCTGGCAGACCTGATGTACCATGTCGGCGTGCGCTACGGTTCTGAGGAAGGCCAGGAGTTCGCCTCGCAAGTGATGGAGTTTGTGCGCTACCACGCCATGCGGACGAGCATCGAACTGGCCAAAGAGCGCGGTCCCTTCCCGGCGATCAAAGGCAGCATCTACGACCCAGAAGCCCTGAAGTGGCAGCCGCCGCGCAGCATTGTCCCCTATCGCCATGATTGGGGACGCCCCCCCCTGGATTGGAACGCCATCGTGGAAGACATCCGCACACATGGCATCCGCAATGCCGCCCAGACGACCATTGCCCCTACGGGGACCATCGCCACCGTGGCCGGTTGTGAGGGCTATGGCTGTGAACCGGTCTTCGCTCTGGCTTATATCCGTCACGTGAACGACAACGGCAGAGACTTACAACTCACCTACACCAGTCCGCGCTTCATGGCCGCGCTGAAACGGGCCGGCCTGGATGGCGAGGCGCGTCAGGAAATTATCGAGCGCGTGATGGAGGAGGGCACCTGCCAGCACATCGAGGCCGTGCCGGAGGATATCCGGCGGGTGTTCGTGGTGGCCAGCGACATCAGTGCCGAGGAGCACGTCCGTATGCAAGCCGCTCTGCAGGCCTTTGTTGATAACAGCATTTCCAAGACCGTGAATTTTCCGGCAGATGCCACCCCAGAGGACGTGGCCACGGCTTACAAATTGGCCTGGAAACTGGGTTGCAAGGGTATCACCGTCTACGTGACCGGTTCGCGTGAGAAAGTCGTGCTGGAGACCAAAGCGACGGCCAAAAAGAAACAACAGGACGGAGGCGCATCAGTCCAACAACAAGCCTTGTGGCACGACCCGAAGCGCCCGCGCCCTCATGCCCTGCGCGGTACCACATACCGCATTGCCACGCCGCTTGGCAAAGCGTTCATTACCGTGAACGAGAACGGCGGTGGTCAGCCTTTCGAGGTCTTCATCAACACCTCGAAGGCCGGGTCGGAGACGGCAGCCGTCTCGGAGGCCATCGGGCGTCTGATCTCCTACATCCTGCGCCTGGCCTCGCCCGTTGCACCACGCGAGCGGATGCGCGAAATCGTGCGCCAGTTGACCGGCATCGGCGGAGGGCGCTCGCTGGGCTTCGGCCCGAATCGCGTTCGCTCTCTGCCGGATGGGGTGGGGCAGGTGCTGGCGGAGTACCTGAATCAGGTCGAGGGGGAGACGGTGACTGCTCCGGTCCGCACAGCGCCCGAAAACGGCAGGGAGGCTCCGGTCACGAGCGAGGCGTCACAGGCCAAGTTGCAGATCGGCGATCTGTGTCCGGAGTGCGGCGAGGCGACGGTGGTCAACGAGGAGGGGTGTCGGAAGTGCTATACATGCGGGTATTCGGAGTGTTGAGCGTATGTCGCAGGAATGGGCAAGCGTCCAGTTCAAGATCGTTGTCGGTGTGATTGACCTGGGACTGGGCGACCCGGACTTCGCTCTGCTGCCCCTGAAGTTGATCCGGCGTTCGGCAGAAGCGCGCTTGTGGGCGCGCTTCCCTTATTTTCTGCAGTACGGCACCGAACAGGGTGACCTCCCCTTCCGTCATGCTCTGGCCGCTTTCCTCCATCGCACCTGGGGTCACGAGGTCGCCGCCGAGGACTTGATGATCCTGCACGGGGCCTCCGGCGCGCTCGATTTGATTTGTACACTGTTCACCCAACCGGGGGACACGGTGCTGACCGAAGACCCGACCTATTTCCTCGCCCTGCGCATTTTCGCCGACCACGGCCTTCGGGTCATCCCCGTCCCGACCGACGCGCAGGGTCTGCTGCCGGATGCACTGGAGACTCTGGCGAGGAAACACCACCCGCGCCTGCTCTACACCGTCCCCACTTTCCAAAACCCCGGCGGCTTCACGCTGAGCGAGGCACGCCGACAGCAAGTGGTCCAACTGGCCGAAGCGAACGGGTTTCTGGTAGTGGCCGATGAGGTCTATCACCTGTTGTATTACGATGAGCCGCCGCCCCCTCCCATGGCACACTTCACGGCGAGCGAACAGGTGATCTCGCTGGGGTCGTTTTCCAAGATTCTGGCGCCCGGCCTTCGGTTGGGATGGGTGCAGGCGCATCCGACCGTCCTGAAGCGCCTGACGGGATGTGGCCTGCTCGACAGTGGAGGGGGGTTGAATCCCTTTACCTCGGCCCTGCTGCGTAACCTGGTGGCAGAAGGTGACCTCGAGGCCCATGTAAGTCACCTCCGGAAGGTCTATGGGGCGCGGCGGCGGGCGATGGAAGCGGCGTTGCGCGCCGAACTGCCCGAAGCGGCCTTCCGCACGCCACAGGGGGGCTTTTTCTTCTGGGTGCGCCTGCCGGAAGGCGGCGATGCCTCCGCCTTGCAAGAAGTCGCAGAGACTTTTGGAGTGCGCTTCCGCCCCGGTGTGCTCTTCTCCCCCAATGGCGGCTGGCGAGACCATCTGCGCCTGTGCTTTGCTTTCTATGAGGAAGAGTTGCTGAAAGAGGGCGTGCGCCGCCTGGCACAGGCCGTGAGGCATGAGCAATGAGGCCAGAGGCAGGCCAGAGTATTGCAAGTCGCATCGAAAGCATAGCGTGCGGGGCAACTGCAAACAATCGTCCCACAATTCTATTTCATTGAAAGGCCCCGTGCGCCGGCGCAGCAGAAACCACGCCTGAGACAAAAGATTGTGATACCCTCTACCCGATTGGAACCCAGATCTATCTGACCTCACGGGGGGCGACGACATGCTATACTGGTGACATCGGCCTGAGAGTTCCTTTTCGGGGGCGTTTGCTTTGTTCTTTCCACACTTGAAAGGAGATGCCATGAAACCCGCCTCTTTCGTTCTGGTGGTCGTGAGCCTGGCCCTGATGTTGACGGGATGCCGGGGAGGAGAGACACCCACAACGGTTGCGCCTCCTCCCTCACCCCCGACGAACACTTCGCCGCCTCCCGCTACCCCTACTCCCACTCCCGTTCCGCCGACGTTCACACCGACCCTTTCCCCTCTCTCTCCCTCCAATCTACCTGCCGATCCCCAGCGCGTGGAGTTCCAGAATGCCGATGGCCTTACGCTGGTGGGCTACTACTACCCCTCGCGCTACGCGCACGCGCCGGTCATTGTGCTGATGCATTGGGCGCGCGGCGACAAGCGGGATTGGTGCAAGATCGCTCCCTGGCTGCAAAATCGAAGTGACGAATCTCCCGCCGAGATGCCTGGCTGCAGCCAGGTGACCGCTGCCGCAGCCTATGCGCGTTGGTGGGATGATTCCTGGTTCCCACCCTTGCCGGATGAGACCTCCTACGCCGTCTTCGCCTTCGACTTCGCGGGCGCCGGCGAGAGCGAGGGACCTCAGTATGGCGCAACCCCTCAGGACGTCCTGGCCGCTTTGCAAACCGTGGCCACGTTGGAGGGCGTAGATGCCTCTCGTATTCTGGCCGCCGGAGCCAGTTTCGGTGCCGATGGCGGCCCGGATGGCTGTTTGCTTTATCAGCAGGCCGGCGGGAAGTGCCTGGGAGCGTTCTCCTGGTCACCGGGCAGTTTCCTCGGCATGCGCTACGCCTCCGTCATCGCCGATCTGACTGCCTTCGAGCCACCTGTCCTCGTCTGGTGCCTGGCAGCCGAGAATGAGGCGCACGACCGCAGCACGTGCGAATCGGCAAGTGACCATCTGGCACGAACGTTCGTCTTCGCCGGCACCGACGCACATGGTATGGACCTGATCACTCCCGAACTCACCGTCGGCGAACCGGCGAAGAATTCCCTCGAACTCTTCCTGGATTTCCTGGCCGAAACCCTGGGCGAGTGACACAGCCCTCGCTCTGAACATCCGGGAGTCCAACTCTCGCGAGAGTTGGACTCCTTTACATTCCGTAAATCCCCAGCCGCTTGCCGGGCCCGCCAGGCCCTTACTCATCAGAGGCGACGTCAGCACATTGCTGAACCCCGGAAGCGCAAAACGGCTCCGCTTGTCCCGGACTGCTTCTTGGCAGACTCGTCGAAGCACAATTTTCCCGCGTTATGACGTTATGCCATACCGTGTTGTGACTTTTGTCACTGTTTTTCGATGGCAAAAATATTACAATATTAGTAATCGTTTACAATAATAGTAAGGAATTCCATGAAACGACTGACACGTCAGACCGACTATGCCATCCGGGTGCTTCTGGCCCTGGCCAGGCGTGGCCCCGAAGCCCGCCTTTCCACCGCCGAGATACGTCAGGAGATGCTCATCCCGCCCGCTCTCTCGGCGCGCATTGTCGCCGAACTGGCGCGCGGCGAGTTCATTCTCACGTATCCCGGCCGCGACGGAGGAATCCGGCTGGCACGGCCGCCTGCCAAGATCACCCTCCTGGAGGTGGTCGAATTCTTCGAGGGGCCGATTCATGTCTCCGAGTGCATTGAAGGCAAGGTGGACTGTCCATTCGAGGCAAACTGTCCTGTGCGCCGTCGTTGGGCACGCATAGACGATCTCCTGCGCCAGGAACTGCAAATGACCACTTTTCAGGAACTGGCCGAGGAGGCAGGGTTGATTTCCGATGCGGAGGCCAATTCCACCACAACGGAGGGGCGGTGAAACGACATTTCTGGTCCTACGCGCTATACGGTCTTGCCGGTTTCGTGGTCAGCGGGGCGTTGGCCTTTAAAATCTTCCAACCCGTCCAGGTGCTGCCACGCATTCGTCTGGCACCCGCCTTCGCGCTGACCGATCAGAATGGACAACGTTTGACCAGCGAAGACTTGCGCGGCCACGTCGTTCTCTACTCGTTCGTGTACACGCGCTGCGAAGAGCCGCGCTGCGACGCCGTTCTCGAAACCATGCGTGCCGTGCACGAAGGCCTTGCCGACGCCGACCTGCGGGATATCCCCATTACCCTTATTACCATCTCCTTCGACCCAGACCACGACACCCCGGACGTGCTGAAAGAATATGCCGGCCGGGTGAGCGCCCAACCCCCAGAATGGTACTTCGCCACCATCCAGGACAAGACGCTGTTAAAAACCGTCCTGGGCGGAGGCTTCGAGTTCTACTATGAACCGCGAGAGGACGGCACATTTACCTTCGACCCGCTCCTCGTACTCGTGGACGGTTGGGGGGTGATCCGCGGTGAATACCGCTATCACACCGAGGTCGCGACCGAGGAGCGCATTCTGCGTCATCTCGGCGTGCTGGCCGAGGAGATACGCAACAGTCGCGGCGCGGCGCGCGTGGCCTACGAGGCGGCACACCTGTTTCTGTGCTACGCACCGTGAGGATAAGGAGAACAATGTCTGTCTCCAAGCGCAAATTTTCGTCCTGGATCCTTCTTGTGCCGTTGGCCCTCCTGGGGCTGTTCGGCATTGCCTGGTGGCTCCGCCCCCACACCTTCCACGGCACGGTCATTCAGTCCCCCGAACCGGCGCCCGATTTCACCCTCACTGCCGCGAGTGGACCGGTCACCTTATCCAATTTTCGCGGCAAGGTCGTTTTGCTTTATTTCGGCTACACGTTCTGCCCCGATGTCTGCCCGACCACGCTGGCCAATGCCGGGCGCGCCCTGCGCCTGCTGGGTGATCAGGCCGACGAGGTGCAACTCATCATGGTCTCGGTAGATCCGGAGCGGGACACGCCGGAGAAACTGGAAGAATATGTGAAGCATTTCGACCCCTCGTTCATCGGAGTTACCGGAACACCGGAGGAGATTGCCCGCGTCGCAGCGCTCTATGGGATTTACTACGAGAAGAGCGAAGAGAGCGTTGCTACAGGCTATCTGGTGAATCACACGGCTACGCTGATGGTGGTGGATCGCGAAGGGCGTTTGAAACTGGTCTTCCCCTTCGGCGTCACCGCCGAGGAGATTGCTGATGACCTGCACTACATCCTGAGGAGATAAACCATGATGCGCAAAGTGTTCATTTTTCTCGCGCTGTCTGCCATCCTTCTTCTGGCAGCCTGCCAGGGAAGCGGCGCGGCCTCCGGGCCGGCCATCGAGGTCGAGGAAGCCTGGGGACGCCCCTCCCCTATGGTAGCCGATGCGGCTGCCTTCTACGCGACCATTCTCAATCGCGGCAATCAGGACGACCGATTGCTCGGCGCGGATTCGCCGGCCTGCGGCACGATCGAAATGCACGAATCGTACATGATGGACAACGGCGCGATGGGAATGCGCCCCGTTGAAGGGGGAGCCATCTCTGTCCCCGCAGGCGAGCAGGTGGAATTGAAACCCGGCGGGCTGCACCTCATGTGTCTGCAAAAGCAAAGCGAGATCAACGCCGGTGACCACATCCCGCTTACCCTCCACTTCGAGAACGCCGGTGACATTCAGGTCAAGGTAGAGATCAAAGAACCGTGATTCCCCTCGTAGGATGGAAAGGAGGCAAGCACTCTGTACAAACGGTGAAACCTTTTGTCCATTTCCAAATAATCTCTTACCTTTTTGCTTCTGGAGGAGACTATGTCAGGAAAAACAAATGATGAATTCCGCCCGACGGGGACGGTGGCCATCCTGGTGGTCTTCATCATCACGCTCATCGTCCTCTGGGGGTCCATTTACCTGATCCTTCTGCAGCGCGGAGGTACGGTATGAGCACGGAACAGATGCACGTTCATCCCTACGAGCGGAACTGGATCATCGTCAGCATTGCCATGCTGGTCGTCTTCATCATCGCCGTTGCC
>RFJH01000180.1 GCA_003694975.1 Anaerolineae bacterium
ATCGCGGTCAGCATCCTGGCCGAAATCATCATGCTACGCAACGGCGGAACGGGAAAGCCGATGAAAGCCGAGGTCTGAACGCGACTCCGGGAGTAGGAAAAACGTATACTCAAAGACAGCCTATTTCGCTTGTAATCACTTCTTCACATAGGCTATAATGGAATTGCCATCGGCAGAAAAGGAGAGAGTTATGGCCAGAATTTTTGATGTTATTGAATATCCCAGCGAGATGAAGGACGAAATCGTCCACCGCTTCCCGGAAAGCGGACCGGCGGACTTTCGTATCGGCTCGCAGGTCATCGTGCGTGAGGCGCAGGCCGCGGTCTTCTTCCGGGACGGCACCGCGCTGGATGTCTTCGGCCCCGGGCGTCACACCATCGCCACGGCGAACATCCCCTTGCTGACTCAAAAACTGCAAGACATCTTCACCAGCGGCAAGACCGTCTTCCCGGCAGAAGTGTACTTCGTTTCCATGCGGGAATTCGCCAACCGCAAGTGGGGCACGCCGCAACCCATCATCGTCCGTAACCCGGGCATGGGGTTGGGCGTGGCGCTTTTGCAGGGCTTTGGGACCTACTCCTTCCAGGTCAGCGACCCGCAGCAGTTCGTTACCCAGATTGTCGGTGCACAGGGCGTTTACCGCACGGCAGATATCGAGAGTCGCCTGCGCACCATCTTACTTTCCAAATTGCAAGACCTCCTGGGCGAGACGGCGGCAAAACACAGCGTGCCGGAGATGATCGGCCTGACCGAAGAACTCGGCGCCGGTGTGCGCGCCAAAGCGCAGGACGACTTCGCCGCCCTCGGCCTCACCCTCAAGACGTTCTATATCGGCAACCTGAAGCCCTCCGAAAAGTCCGCTCAGGAACTGCGCGATATGGGCATGCTGGATATGGCGACCTACACCCAACTCCAG
This sequence comes from Anaerolineae bacterium, assembly GCA_003694975.1. Lineage (GTDB taxonomy): Bacteria > Chloroflexota > Anaerolineae > Anaerolineales > Villigracilaceae > J097. The sequence continues at coordinate 917 of RFJH01000180.1, forward strand.
GCCGCCGACGCGATGCGCGATGCGGCGCAGAACCCCAGCGGCGGCGCCGGCCTGACGGCGGGCATCGGCGCCGGTATGGGCGTGGGCGACGCCATCCGACAGGCCATCTCCCAGCAATCCCAGGCGGGCGGTGGGGGGCCTGCAGCAGCCTCCGCGGGCATCCCCGATGTGATGACCCCTTCCGAAGCAGCGCAAATCCTGCGCGTGGCGGAAGAAGATGTCATCGCTGCCATCGAAGAAGGCAGTCTGAAGGCCAAGAAAATCGGTCGCGCCTATCGCATCAGCAAGAAGGCCCTCGAGGAATTCCTGAGCGGTTAAACCCTGCCCGGCAGTTTCGTCACGACAAGAAAAGACCGGCTCCTACGAAAAGGGCCGGTCTTTTGCGCGGCCTGAACACCACAAGGCCGTCCTCCAGGGAGAGCGTTGTCGGCGTTCGCGGGGGTCTGTCCCGGCGATCAGGCGAACATGGCGAAAAAGAAGAAAATCACCACATCCTGCAGGAAGTGAATGAACCAGGCCCAGAAGAACCCCCGCGTCTCTGCCATGCTCTTCCCCAGCAGATAACCCAGGAGACCCGCCATGAACACGCCCGGCAGGCCGTTGGGCACACCGTAGAAATGCCCCAGGCCAAACAGGATGGCGGTCAACCATAGAGCCTGGTCCTTACCCACCACGGGCAGCAACTGGGAGAGCAGAGCGGCACGGAAGGGCAACTCCTCGTTGAAGGCGTTGAGCGCGGCGAAGACCAGGACGAGGGGCAGGAACGGCAAAGCCCGCATCACATCCCCCCACGAGGGACGAATACCGGACACCAGGAAGAGCAGTGTGAGCGCGGTGATAATGGCGGCAAGGGGAGGGCCGAAGCGCCTCCAGGGTTCCGGACGCCGGATCCCCAGCCACCGTACCGGCTCCACCGGAGCATCCGATTGCCCTTTGACCAGAAAATATTGAGCGGGTTTCATCCCTCTGAGGGTAAGCACGGCCAGAACGACCAGTGAGACGAACAGCCCCAGCAGGTGCACGCCCAGGTTGCTCATCGCCCAGGAGGCGTCCCCGCCAAACCACGCCTGCCATAGCGCGCTCTCCGCAACCAGGGGGTTCACAATGCCCGCCACAATGTGGATGACGAAGAGGAGCAAGAAGTAACCGAACAAGGGCCGGGCTTCTCGCCAGAGCAGGGTGAGCACCACGACGAGCAACGCCAGGCCGAGGCGTACCCAGTCGAAGCCGGAGGCATCCTTGCCGAGGACCTCCCGCCACAGAATCAGCGGCAACGTGCTGACCAGCAACGTCCCCACCCAGGCCACAAGCAGCAAGTATTTCCGCCGAAGAGACCCGGCGGTTTCGGTGGATTGAGATGTCACGGTGTCCTCCTTCCTCGGGTGCTAACAGCGAATCACTCCTCTTGCAGAAAAGCGATCAAAAGCGGGTTCACCACTTCGGGGCGTTCGTAGTGGGGCAGATGCCCCGCTTCATCAACAGGATGGAAGACGGCGGAGGGCATGGCCGCCACCGCGTTCCGACTGAGTTCAAAAGGAATGGTACGGTCTTCTCGCCCCCAGAACAAGAGCACCGGATGCCGCTCCGAGACGCGCCGGTAAACCGGTCGCATATCATCCAGCATGCCGTGACGCAACGAAGAGAGCAACGCGCTTCGGAAGCCGCGATAGCGCATCTGGGGAAGGTACTTTGGGAAGTACTCCGGGAAACGCTCCGGACGAAAAAAGTCCTCGCGCTGCGAGGCGAGAAGCAGCCGCCTGCCGAAGAGACTCAGGATAACCTCCCCCACCACCGGAAAGCGCAGCCAGCGCCCCAGGGCCGAGCGCCCGGTCTGAAAGCCCGCCGGATCGATCAACACCAGACGGCGCACGCGCGCCGGGTGACGGTCGGCGAAGGTGCCGACAATCGGCCCACCCATAGAAAGCCCCACCAGGTGAACAGGCTCATCCAGGCCTAGCGTATCGAGCAGGTTCAGGAGTTGGCGGTCGAAGAGGGAACGGTCATAGGGTCCGCGCGGGCGATCCGAGTAACCGCGTCCGTAGAGGTCGTAGCGCAGGGTGCGGAATCCGGCGCGGGTCAGCGCGGCGAAGGTCGGGTCCCACACGTAGAAGGGGACGGAGAAGCCGTGCACCAGGACGACCACGTCCCCCTGTTCGGGTCCGGCGAGTTCGTAATGCACCGCGCCATCGGGCAGTTCCACGAAGCGACCCGGCGCCTCGGCGCGCGCCGCGTCGTCCAGGGAGCGAGTCTCACCGGGGAAAGGCCAGCGCATGTCCCCTCAGACGTCGAAGGCCCACTCCCCGCCGCGCATGACCGGCTCGCGCCCGCCATCGGCGCGGAGACCGTCTATATCCAATTCGGCGGACCCGACCATGAAATCCACGTGCGCCAGGCTGTTGTTGCCGCCGCGCGCCGCGAACTCGTCTTCTGTGAGCGCCTCGCCGCCCTCCAGCGTGAAGCGATACGCGCCGCCCAGCGCGAGATGGCTGGAGGCGTTCTCGTCAATCAGGATGTCGAAGAAGAGGTGCCCGCGGCGGGCGATGGGCGAACTCTGCGGTACCAACGCCACCTCGCCCAGGCGACGCGCGCCCTCGTCCGTCTCCAGGAGTTTGCGCAACTGGTCTTCGCCCTTCCTCGCCGCGAACGAGACCACGCGTCCCTGCTCGAAGGTGAGGGTGAATTCTTCGATCAACGTGCCGCCGTAACTCAACGGCAGCGTGGCGCGGACGGTGCCGTCCACGCGCTCGCGGTGGGGCAGGGTGAAAATCTCCTCTGTCGGCAGGTTGGCGGTGAACTCCACGCCGTTCGCGGCGGTCATGCGGGCGCTGAGCCAGCGATGTCCCTGCGGCAGGCCGACGGTCAGGTCGGTGCCGGGGGCCTTGTAGTGCAGGGCGACGTATTGCTTCTCGTTCATGTAGCGGCTGCGGGCGAGGAGGTTCCGGATGTGTTCCTGCCAGGCCGCGACCGGGTCGGGGCGGTCCAGGCGCGTGATTTCGAAGATCGCCTGCCACAGGCGTTCCTCGGCCTGTTCCACGGACAGGTCGGGAAAGACTTTGGCCGCCCACGCCGGCCCGGAGGCCGCGACCACACACCAGTTGACCGCGTTGTGCCGGATGGCCTGGCTGATCGGTTGGAAGTGCTGCAGATGCGTTTGCTGCTCCTGAGCGACCAGGTCCGGGTCCTGGCCGCCGAGCAAATCCGGGTCGTTCGAGCGCACCGACAGGACGGCGTCGCCATGCCGGATGAACTCCATCACGGCGGCGATGTGCCAGGTGGAATACTCGGCGAACGAATCGCGCGGCGCGTGCTGAAAACGGCTCAGGCGCAGGGACTCGTCACCCCAGATCACGTCCACGTAGCGCGCGCCGGCCTTGTAGGCACTGGCCGCGATCTTCCGCACCAGCGGCGCAGCGTGCAGCGGCACCCCGCGTGTGGAGGGGTTGTTGATGATCAGACGCTGACCCGGGCGCAGGTTCAGCCCCACGCGGACGGTCAGTTCGGCGTAGCGTTCGAGAAGTTGGTCGAAATCGGGAATGGGCATGAGGCCTCCTGAAGAGAGAGACGCGAACCAAGTATAGCATGACTTTGTTGCGGAAGATGCTTTCCCATGCCGCACCTCCACGCGAATCAACCGGCTGCGGTGAGCGCAACGCCACCGTTGGTAGCGGGTTTTCCTAATCGACATTCCCATCGCAAGGAGGTATCATGACCACATCCCCCTCTTCCCAGGCCACAGAGAGCAAAGAGAAGAAACGCCGCATCTTCGCCTGGACGATGTACGACTGGGCGAACTCCGCTTTCGCCACGACCATCATGGCTGCCGTGCTGCCGGTCTACTACGAGAAGGTGGCCGGCGCCAACCTGCCCGGCAACCGCGCCACCGTCTATTGGGGCTACACCGCTTCCATCGCGCTGCTTCTCATCGCCATCCTCAGTCCCATCCTGGGGGCGATGGCCGATTTCCGTGGCGCGAAGAAACGCTACCTCACCGCCTTCGCCCTGCTGGGTATCTTCGGCACCGCATTGCTCTACTTCGTCCAGACGGGCGACTGGTTGATGGCCTCCATCTTTTACATTTTCGGCAACGTCGGCTTTGCAGGGGCGAACGTTTTCTACGATTCGCTCCTGCCGCATGTGGCCGGGCCGGAGGAGATTGATAGCGTCTCCGCCAAAGGCTACGCCATGGGCTATCTGGGCGGCGGGTTGCTCCTGGCGATCAACCTGGCGATGATCATGCTCGCCCCCGAGGAACTGACCAACTTGATGACGCGCCTGGCCTTCCTCAGCGTGGCCATCTGGTGGCTGGTCTTCACCATCCCGCTGTGGAAGTGGGTCCCGGAGCCAAAGCGCCGTGTGCTCAAAGGGGAAGAGAACTTCAACCCCGTCCAGGCAGGCTTCAGCCGTCTGGCGCATACCTTCCGCGAAATCCGAAAATACCGCGAACTTTTCAAATTCCTGATCGCCTTCTGGCTCTACAACGACGGCATTGGCACCATCATCAAGATGGCCACCATCTACGGGGCAGAGATCGGCATCGGCTCCACCGACCTGATCGGCACCCTCCTGATGGTGCAGTTCGTGGGCATCCCCTTCTCTTTCTTCTTCGGCTGGCTGGCAGGCAAGATCGGCACCAAGCGCGCCATCTACCTCTCACTGGTTGTTTATACGCTGATCACCATCGGCGGCTACTTCATGAGCACCGCG
>RFJH01000181.1 GCA_003694975.1 Anaerolineae bacterium
CACCGCCAGCGGCGAGAGGAACGCCCCGCCTTCCGAACCGGCTTCCAGCAGCGGGAACATGCGGATCACCATGTACACGCCCGCCGAGACCATGGTCGCGGCGTGGATCATGGCGCTGACCGGCGTGGGGCCTTCCATCGCGTCCGGCAGCCAGACGTGCAGCGGCCATTGCGCCGATTTGCCCACCGTCCCGATGAAGAGGAGGAGGGAAATCAGCCCGGCTGCGGAGAGACCGAAGAACGCCGGCGTGCTCGCCAGGGCGTGCAACACGTTCTCCTGGAAAATTTCGCGGAAGGTGAGCGTGCCAGTGGCGCTATAGAGGAACGCGATGCCCAGCAGCATGAACACGTCACCGACGCGCGTCGTCATAAACGCCTTGATCGCCGCATCGCGCGCCGACTTCTTGCCATACCAGAAACCGATCAACAGGTAGGAGCACAACCCCATGATCTCCCAGCCCACGAAGAGCGTGAGCAGGTTATCGGAGACCACGAGCGTGTACATGCCGAAAGCGAAAAGTCCCAGGAAGGCGAAGAAGCGCGAGTACATCGGCTCGACGGAGGGGACTTTGTGCGTGTGCCCGTGCTCATCAGTCACCGTCGCCCCATGAGGGGGCAACCCCTTGATATCGTGGTCGCCTTCCGGTTGGCCGTAATTGTGATAGCCGATGCTGTAGAGGAAAATCATCAAGATCGTCCAGGCGACGAAGAAGAGCACTGCCGCGCCGAGCGGATCGATCAGGACGCCGATTTTGAGCCACGTCTCGCCGGTGGGCAGCCAGTTGACGGAAGAAGCGAACGGTTCCTTCCCCAGGTGCTCCACGCCGAGGGCACGCACAAAGACGATCATGCTCCCCAGCCAGGAGAGCGTCACCGCGCCCAGCGCCAGCGAGTGACTCAGCGCTTTGTTTCGATTCGTGAAAAGAACGATCAGGAAGAAAGCCAGGAGCGGCGGGAGAGGAAGCAGCCAGATCAGAGTCTCGGTCGTCATCGTTTGGCTCCTACCATTTCAGCATGTCAATCTCATCGGCCACAATCGTCTTGCGCCGGCGGTACACCGAGATGACCAGCGCCAGCCCAACGGCCACCTCCGCCGCAGAAACGGCAAAGACGATGATGGCGAAGACCTGCCCGGCGATGCTGGTCAGGTTGCCATAACGCCAAAAGGCCACCAGGTTGACATTCACCGCGTTGAGCATGAGTTCAATGCCCAGGAGGATGGCCACGGCGTTCTTACGCGCCAGAACGCCGAACAGCCCCAGGCTGAACAACGCCGCAGAGAGGATCAAATACCACGAGAGAGGGATCATCACGCCTCCTATTTCTCCCGGTACGCCACATAGACCGCGCCGACCAGCGCCGCCAGCAGGAGCACCGAAGCAATCTCAAAGGGTAGAACGAACGCGTCGGGCGAGACCAGGGCCTTGCCCAGCGCGCTGAGCGTATCCTGTCCGGTCGGCAGGGGCGCCGCAGTGCGGGTGAAACCGTCCCAAGAACGAGTCAGCCAGAAGAGGCCGCCGAAGGTCAGCAGGCTGACCAGAGCGGCAGCCCACCAGCCCTTGTTCAACTGGGCACCCTGATCCCGCATCTCGCGGCGGGTGAGCATGATGGCAAAAATGAACAGCACGGCGATGGCGCCGATATAGACCACCACCTGCACCACCGCCAGGAAAGGGGCATTCAACAAGACGAACAACACCGCCACCCCGAACAGGGTTACCACCAACCACAACGCCGCGTGCACCAGATTCCGCGTGGTCACCACACGAAAGGCGGCGACCAGAGTCAGCGCGGCGGTCAACAAAAAGACAAGTTGCAAGGGGGTCATCGCACTTCGCTCCTAGTGATGCGCCGCCTGTCCCTCGACGCCGGTCCGAATGACCTGCTTCGCAGGCGCTTCCTCTTCAAGTCGCCGACGCCGACTGTACGCGCGCAGTATCTCTACCGTGACCCAGGCCACAACCACGTTGGCGAGGAACATCCCCAGGGCATACACCCAGGTCTCCGCACCCGCGAGGGCCTTATCCACCAACGCCGTCACCATTAACAAGACGAAAGCCAACGGCGTGAGGAATTTCCAGTTGAAAGCCAGCATGTGGTCAATGCGGATACGCGGCATGGTGTAGCGGATCCACATAAAGACCCAATAGCCGATCATCGCCTTGACAAAGAAATAGAGCAATCCCAACAAGGGATACTGTTCCGCCCAGGGGCCGCGCCAGCCACCGAAGAACAACACGGCCATGAAACCGCCAAAGGTAAAGGCGTGCAACAACTCGGCGGCGTAAAACAGGCCGAACTTCATGCCACTGTATTCCACATGATAGCCCGCCACCAGTTCCGACTCGGCCTCGTTCAGATCGAACGGCGCACGCCCCAGTTCGGCCACTGCGCTGATGAGGAAGATAATCACCGCCAGTGGAGAGAGCACCACAAACCACACATCTTGCGCCTTGACCATGCCGTTCAGGCTCATCGTCCCCGCAAGAATGGTCGGGATGAGCAACGTCACCACCATCGGGATTTCATAGGAGACCATCATTGCCACGGCACGGAAGGCGCCGATCAACGCAAACTTATTGTTGGAAGACCAGCCCGCCAGGATAATCGCCAGAGTCCCCAGAGCGCCGGCGGCGATGAGGTACAGTGCGCCGACGTTCAGGTCTACGCCGAAGATGGTCGGTGCGAGCGGCAGGACCGCCCACAGCAGGAGCACCGCCGTCATGGCGAGGATCGGCGCGATGTTGTAAGGCACCTTGTCCGCACCGGCAGGGGTGATGTTCTCCTTGATAATCAACTTGAGGATATCGGCAAAGGGTTGGAACAGACCAAAGGGGCCGAGGCGGTTCGGACCCAGGCGGTCCTGAAAACGGGCGACCACCTTACGCTCCACCCAGACGAGGAGGATGTCCAGTACCATGGCGACCGAGGCCAGAACCACCGCACCGATCAGGGCGATCAGGACGTTCGCCACGTCCCCTGACATTCCCCAACCGATAAACAGGCCTCGCAGCCACTCAGCGATGAAATGGATTGGGTCATTCCAAAATGTCATCTCACACTCCCGACACACAAAGAAAAGGCTGAGAGGAAATTTCCTGTCAGCCTTCTTGATTGTCGCCTATGGGTCATACCCACTCCAACATCCCTTTGCGCCACGCGTAGACTAGGCCGGCGACAAGGATGAGGATGAACACGATGCCCTCCAGGGCGACAAATAGCGGCAACTTACCCAATGCCACCGCCCAGGGGAAAAGGAACACCGTTTCAACATCGAAGACCAGGAAAACCAGGGTAAAAATGTAGTATTGTGCCTTAAACTGTACCCGAGACTCCCCCACCGTTTCGACGCCGCACTCATAGGGGCTTTGCTTGACCGGATTGGGCTTGCGCGGCGCCACCAGCCATGAAATCATAATCGCCATGCCGGGGATGACGATCCCAACCAGCAAAAACAGACCGATGTACAACCATGCATCTACCATAATCGCTCCAGAGCAAAAGGATCGCCCGCTACTGCGCGGCAACGGGCGAATTTTACCATAAAGAAGAAAAACGCCTCCCTAACCCTTGTCTGTTTTTTCGCATGATTTTCGTCATATTCGTCAACTTCGTTCGTTTTTTCACAATCAATCCCTTCGCCGCGCCTTTCTCCGCTTCCAGAGCCAGCGGAAGACATCCCCGAAAAAGGGGAAACCCAAGACCGAGCCAATCGCCGAGCCGAGCGCACCCACAAGACGCGCCGCGTTTCCGGTCAAACCGAACAATGTGACTGCCTCGATCTCGACAAACTGAGCGGTGACCGCCCGTCGCAACTCCTCGCCGCCCTCCTTGGGGATGAAACGCAAATGCAGCCAGACGGTGCCGCGATATCGCCCAGCCTGAGGCAAACGGACGCTCCAGTAAAACGTAACCGCCTGTCCGGGCAACAAGGCCTCGCCGATCACTCCTTCCGGTTTCACCTGCGCGCCTGCCATATCCAGTCGCGCTTCGGCGATCACCTTGTGAGTCTCATACAGATTGGGGAGAACGACCGTCTCGCCACGCACCTGGTGGCCCTCAATCTCCGCGGTGGGCGTGATATCCCCCATTTCGTCTACTTCCAGCGTCAGGCGAATCACGTCCGCATCGCCCACGCGCAGGGTCGGCGGCCACTCCAGGGTCAGGCGTCGGCGTTCGGGGATGGCGGGGGGAGGCGTTTCTGTAAGGGAGGGTACCAGGCTGTGCGGAGGTAACACAGGTCGAGTTGGTGTAGGCAGTAACGGGCTTTCCGCCGCGGGCACAGAAACCTCGGTTGCTGCCGGGGTCAACGAGGTCTCTGCCTCGTATAACGGTGTCGCCGCCGGTTTCAGCGCGCAGGCAGACAGGGCAACAGAGAGCAGAAAAGCAAATACAAGGAAAATTGCCACTCCACGGCGAGC
>RFJH01000182.1 GCA_003694975.1 Anaerolineae bacterium
CGGGAAGGTGAGAATCACCTCGTGGATGGCCGCGGCCCGCGCGGCGGCCTCGATTTCCTCCTGGGTGACCTCGCGCCCCGCGCCGTAGGCGATGTTCTCGCGGATCGAGCGCGAGAACAGGAACGGCTCTTGCTCCACGATGCCGATCTGTCGGCGCAGGTAGCGGCGGGGGTAGTCCTTCAACTCGACGCCGTCCAGCAGGATGCGCCCGCCGGTGTACTCGTAGAAGCGCGGCAGGAGGTTGACCAGCGTCGTCTTGCCCGAACCGGTCGAGCCGAGGAGGGCGACCGTCTCTCCGGGGCGGACGCGGAACGAGATGCCGCGCAGCGCGTCCACTTTCGCGTCCGCGTACTGGAACGAGACGTTCTCAAAGACGACCTCGCCTCGCACCGGACCCGCAGGTCGGACGCGGCCCTCATCGAGCGGTTCGCGTGCCTGACGCACGATCTCCATCAACCGCCCGTAGGAGACCAGGCCGGTGGACGTCTGCACGATCAACCGCCCCAGGTTGCGGATCGGCCAGATCAGCCACTCCAAGAGGCCGGCGTAGGCCAGGTAGGTGCCGATGCTGATCTCGCCACGCACCACCAGGTAGGCCGCGAAGACCAAGCCGCCGATGGTCTGGAGGCCGAGGGCGATATCGGAAAGCGGCCAGAAAAGGGAGTGCATTTGCAACAGACGCTTGCCGAGGCGGTATTTCTCGAAGTTTTCCTTCTCGAATTTCTCTTTTTCGTAGGGTTGCCTGGCGAATGCCTTCACCACGCGCACGCCGCTCAGGTTCTCTTGCAAGACGGTCGAGAGGACGGCCTCCTGCTTTTGATATTCCTCGTAGCGTTGGCTGACTTTCTTGAAGAACCACAGCGAGACGGCGAGGATGAGGGGGATCACAACCACGGAGGCGAACGCCAGGCGCGCGTTCAGGCGCAGGATGGCGATGAAGTTGATCGCAAAGATGAGCACGATGCGCCCGATTCCGATGGCCTGCTCGCTGAAGAAGCGACGCAACGCGTCCACATCGGAGGTGCAGCGTTCGATCAGGTCGCCGGTCGAGGTGTGACTGTGGTAGGTGAAGGTCAGGCGCTGGATGTGGTCGAAGAGGAAATCGCGCAGGCGACGGGCGATGCCCTCGGCGGTGTAGGCCGCCAGGCGACCGGAGAGGTAGGAGAAGCCGCCCTGGAAGACGGCCAGCCCGATGAAGGCCAGCGCAGTCAGCAGGAAGGCGGTCAACGCGCCGGTGGGCAGGACGGCGTCCACGAAATGACGCAGCAAGAGATAAGTGGCGGTTTTGGCAATCGCCGAGAGCGCCAACGCGCTGACCGCGGCCAGATAGGGCAGGCGGTAATCGCGCATCACACGCCACAGTCCGCGCAGGCGGTTTTTCTGCAAAGCCTGGCGGAAGTCAAATGTCTCTGGAATGGTGGTGTTCAGAAAAGTGGCCATTGTCTCTTGATGTGAAAGGATGATGAAAGGTAGTCTTGACGCGGAAAACGAAAAAGCCACGATGCGGGAGTGCACCGTGGCTCAGGCACAATACGACAAATACGACCCGATTAAGAACTACCTCCAGGCGCACTCCGCGCAAGGTTATTGAAGACCGGCGTACCGTCCAGGCGAATGCGGAACATGGAGTGCGCCTCCTTTCTAAAGGTTTGGATCGTGAAGCGCCTTGAGTGTATCATGGGTGGGAGAGGGATGTCAAGGAAATGAACAGCGTGCGTAACAACTCAGCCACCCACGCCCGACGATAAGGGGAATTGATTCCCCGGCGGGTGGGCTGAGCAGTTACCAGCGTGCAACGTGGGTGCATGCAAAAAATATGTGGCTGAGCGGAGGCCGCGTAGCCGCCGTAGTCGAAGCGCCTGATCGGTTGAACTTCCTTCGTTCACGCGTCGCCGCGCGATTGATCGGCAGAGCGTTCCTCGAATACCTCGTAATACCCCCGGTCCAGTTCGTCATCGGAGAGATGGGCGTACCGTTGCGTGACCTGGATGTTGCTGTGGCGCGCCAGGGCCTGCGCCAGTTTCAGGTTGCCGGTGGCGCGCAGGACGGTGGTGACGAAGTAGTGCCGGAAGGAGTGGGGGGTGATGCTGCCAACGGCTTCCTCGCCCAACGCCTGTCGCACCCGCTCGCGCACGATGTTGCGACCGGTCGTCGTGGTGATGGGTTTGACCTTCTTCCCCGCGCCTTTGTCGTGACGGGCAAAGAGGGGCAGGGAGGGGAGGGGACGACCGGAGGCTCCATCCAAGGGCTGGCGGGCGCGCAGGTACTCGCGCAGGGCGTTCATGGCGCGCGTCGAGAAGCGGACGACGGCCTGCTTATCGCCCTTGCCGATGATGACGGCGCGACCCTCGTTCCAGTCCAGGTCGCCGCGGCGCAGCGCGCAGGCCTCGTGGACGCGCAGGCCGGTATCGGCCAGGGTGATGAGAAAAGCGCGGTCACGCAATGCGCGTAGCCGTTCGTTCTCGTTATCGAACGGATGTTCTAGCAATTTATTCGCATAGTCTAGCACGCGCTCGATGGCCTCGCGCGGAAACTGGGGCAGGCGTTGTCCTGGTCGGCGCGCGCGCTGGCGGATCAGAAGTTCCACGCGCGAAAGGTTAACCGGCGCCAGGCGCTCGGCAGACAGGTACTTGTAGAAGCCGTGGACGGCGGTCAGGTAGAGGCGCTCGGTGGACGGCGAGAAGACCTTCATATAAGCGGCCATCCAGGCGATAGCGTCCTCCGGCAGGTCGCTCGGGGGAGTGCTCTCCGGCGGCAGGTGATATTCCTCTAGAACGCGTTGGAAGATGCGCAAAGCGTTGGCGTAAGTGCGGGCCGTGTTTTGACTACGGGCCAGGGACACGCTGTCCAGGTAGGCCGCGATGGCCTGTTCAAGGGTTTCCGGGGGCATGAGGGCTCCTGAAGTATGTTTTTGATAATGATACTTATCGAAAGCATTCTTATTTTACGGCCAGAACACCGGATTGTCAACCCCCTCCCCCGACTGTTTACTGTTTACTGTTTACTGTTCACTGTTCACTTGCTCACTGCTGCTCACTGCTCACTCCTTCACCCATCCCCCGCTCACTTATCCATTTCTCACCGGTGACGCTCCCCCTCCCCATCGACCAGAGACCGCCCCGACCACTCGACCAACCGGCCAGACCAACCGACCACCTCAACCGCTAGACCATCTGACCACTAGGCCAAGTGATATAATAGAACATATGAGCGAACTTCTCCGCCTCACCTCCCTACCCCACCAAATGGCGCTCGAACCCTCCGGCGGCGCGGACTGCCCCGACCTGAGCGCCCGGCAGCGCGACGCGCTCGCCATCGGCACGGCGCAACTGCCGAATGGGAAGCAAATCCGCCTGCTAAAGACGTTGCTCTCCTCGGCCTGCGAGCGCGATTGCTTCTATTGCCCCTTCCGCGC
>RFJH01000183.1 GCA_003694975.1 Anaerolineae bacterium
CAGGAAGGCCGCGATCAGGAAGCCAAAGTCGCCGATGCGGTTGGCGACAAAGGCCTTCTTCGCTGCGTTCGAGTTCGCCCAGGAAGGACGCCCCAGCGTGTCCATCTCGTACCAGAAACCGATCAGCAGGAAGGAGCACAGACCGACGCCCTCCCAGCCGACGAAAAGCATCAGGTACGAATCGCCGCTCACGAGCGTCATCATGGCGACGATGAACAGGTTGAAGAAGACGAAGAACCGGCGGTAGCGGCCCGGGTCGTTTTTGAAGCGCACGTCCTCGTGCATGTAGCCGATGGCGTAAATGTGGATCAGCGTCCCCACCCCGGAGACGACGAGCATCATCGTCACCGAGAGAGTGTCCACGCGGAACGCCCAGTCGAGGGTCAGATCACCGATGTGAATCCACTCGGCGAAGGGGACGACGACCGTCTCGCCGCCGTTCGCCGAAAGCGAAATCGCCAGCAGCACGGAGACGACGAACGCCGCGCCGGAGGCCAGGCTTGCCACCCAGCCGATCACCTTCTCCGGCAACTTCCCGCCAAAGGCCAGGTTGATCAACAACCCCACCATCGGGAAGAAAACAATCCAGGGCGCCAGGTAGAAGAAACCGCCGCTCATCGTTTCGCTCAATAGCATACGTTTCTCCTCGGAAGGGTGATTACCCTTTCAACGAACTCATCTGGTCCACGTCCACGCTGCGTTTCGAGCGGAAGATGGCCACGATCAGCGCCAGGCCGACCGCCACTTCCGCCGCGGCCACGGTCATCACGAAGAAGACGAAGACCTGACCCGCCAGCCCCTCGAAGAGACGGGCAAACGCCACGAAAACCAGATTGGCCGAATTCAGCATCAACTCCACCGACATGAAGATAATCAGCGCGTTGCGTCGCAGGAGCACGCCCAGCACGCCGATCACGAAGAGGACGGCGGAAAGCGCAACGTAGTACGTCACAGGCACCATAGCATCCTCCGGCGGGCTACTCCCGCCCTCCTTTCTCCTTCTTCGTCAGCACAATCGCGCCCACCATCGCCACCAGGAGCAGGACGGACGTCACCTCGAAGGGCAACAGGTAGCGATTGAAGAGCATCGTCCCGATGGCTTGCGGACTGCCGAAATCGGGAGCCGCCGAGGCGAACATCCCACCCGCGGCGCGGCGAGCGAAAAGCAGATACCCGGCCTCCACCGCCAGCACCAGGGCCAGGAAGATGGCCAGCGGACGTTGCCAGGGGAGCGGCTCCGTGCCGGGCAGGCGCTCCGCACCCAGCAGCATGATCACGAACAGGAACAAGACCATGATCGCGCCCGCGTACACCGTCACCTGAGTCATGGCGATGAAGGGCGCCTCCAGCAAGATATAGAAGACGGCCACCGTGGCGAAGTTCAGCACCAGGAAGAGCGCCGCATAGACCGCGTTACGGCTGAGGAGCATCCCCAGCGCCGTCACCACCGCGACCACAGCAAGGACCAGGAAGAGAACGAGGTTTGTCATAGGCTCACTGCTCACTAATCCTTCGGATCTTCCATCTCCGGCACGGCGCGCGTGTACAGGCCGGGAGGAGTGCGTTGCGGGGTCGGCTCTGCCTCCGGCCCGACCGGTTCCAGGAGCATCTCCTTCGGGTAGATCGCCGAGCGGCGGTCGGTGAAGGAGAGTTCGTAGTCGTCCTCCAGGACGATAGCCTCCGTCGGGCAGGCGTCTTCGCAGAAGCCGCAGAAGATGCAACGCAAATAGTTGATCTCATACGTGCTCGCGTAGCGCTCACCGGGGGAGTAGCGCTCCTCATCTGTGTTCTCCGAAGCCTCCACGAAAATCGCGTCCGCCGGGCAGGCCGCCGCGCACAGCGCACATCCGATACAGCGCTCCAGGCCGTTCTCATAGCGTTTCAACACATGCCGCCCCCGATAGCGCGGTCGCACCGGTCGCTTTTGCTCCGGATACTGATACGTCACCGGTCTTTCGAACATAGACCGGAACGTCGTCCACAGCCCTCGCCCCAGTTCGATCAACGGTTCAAGCACGGGCATACGCTTTTCTCCTCAGCGCACGATGGACCATGGCAACCGTAAACAGCCCGGCTGCCAGGGAAAGTACCGGTATTAACCACAACATCTCCAACACAATCCCCAGCGCGGTGATGAACGTCACCGCCAGCGCCAGGGGCAGGAGCACCTTCCATCCGAACGCCATCAGGCGGTCATAGCGGATGCGCGGGAAGGTGGCCCGCAGCCAGATCATGCCGAAGAGCAAAATGACAATTTTGATAAACAGATACAGCGGCCCAAGCCAGGGATAACGGTCAACCCCCGGGCCGAGGTAGCCGCCGAAGAACAACGTCGCAGCAATGGAACTGATGACAATCATCTTGGCGTATTCGGCCATGAAGAACAGAGCGAACTTCATCCCCGAATACTCCGTGTGGTAACCGGCGGTCAACTCCTGCTCGGCCTCCGGCATATCGAACGGCGCACGGTTGACCTCCGCCAGCGTGGCGATGAGGAAGATCGCCGTCCCCACCGGCTGGATGACCACGAACCACCAGGGGTGTTGCGCCTCCACGATGTCCACCATGCGCATCGAATCCGCCAGGAGGATGGCGGGCACGAAAGCCAATCCCAGCGCCAACTCATAGGAAATCATCTGCGCCGAAGAGCGCAGACCGCCCAGCAGGGCGTACTTGTTATTGCTCGACCAGCCCGCCAGCACAATCCCATAGACCGCGATCGAAGAGACTGCCATGATATACAGCACCCCCACGTTCAAATCGGCTACGGAAAGGCTCACCTGGCGACCAAAGAGCGTCACATCCCGCCCCCAGGGGATGACCGCCGCGAGGATCAGCGCCGGCACCACCGTGACCACCGGCGCCAGCGTGAAGAGCACCTTATCCGCTTCCGCCGGGGTCAATTCTTCCTTGAAAATCAGTTTCAGGCCGTCCGCCACCGGCTGCAAGAGGCCAAACGGCCCGGCGCGGTTCGGCCCGATGCGCACTTGAATGCGCGCCAGCGCCCGGCGCTCAAAGAGCGTCAGGTAGGCGAAGCCGGTCAGAAGCACGAAAATCAGAATCGCCGACTTGATCACCCATTCCAGGATCAACGCAGAATCCATAATCGTCTCTCGCTCCTCAACAAGGCTACAACGCCTTCAACGAAACCTTCATCGGTTCGTAAAGCGGCAATCCCATACTGCGCGGCACCAGCACCACGCCCGCCGAGACCGTCTCGTCCACGCGCACGGTCACCTCCGCCGAGGCCCCGTTCACGGTCAGGCGCGCTTTCTGTCCTTCTGCCAGACTCAGACGCTCCGCCGCCATCGGGTGCACCACGACGAACGGCTCGCCGATGCGCCTGTGCAACAGGGTGGACAGCAGGACGGTCGTACCGCGATCCAGCAGACGCGTGACCGGCACCCCTAACCACTCATCCTCCTCCGGGCGCGGTCCCGCTTCGCCCTGGACCTCGGGCAGGGTGACCGGTTCCTCGCGCTGCGCCGCCGGGACGAGTTGTACGCCCAGGCCGCGCCGGTTCTCATACGCCGTGCCGCCGTAATACAGGTCGCCGCGCCCGACGATCGGCCACTGTTCGCGTACCTCGGCCAGCCTGGCATACGTCAGGTTTTCAAAAGCGGGCTGCGTGACCGCCAGGCGCTCGAAGACCTTCTCCGCCGAGCCATCTTCCAGGTCCAGGCCGAGGCGCTTCCCAATCGCCGCGGTGATGGCGAAATCGGGGCGTGCCTCGCCGTAGGGCGGCAACGCGGCATAGAACCGCTGCACGCGCCGTTCGCCGGAGACGTAGGTCCCCTCGCGCTCGGCGTAGGCCTGCGCCGGAAGGACGAGATCGGCCACTTCGGTCGTCGGCGTGGGGAGAATCTCCTGCACAACGAGGAAAGGTCGTTCCTTTACACCATCCAGGGTGAGCCGCCCATCGCCGAAGGGATCGGCGCCCACGATATAGACTGCGCCGGCCTGCTCGAAAGCGGCCTGCAAATCCGCCACCGGCTCGAACCCCAGTTCCCAGGCGCCCTGGTCGTTCGCCCGCTGCCAGACGCCGATCAGGCCGTTGTTCGGCTTCCCCACATGGCCGGTCTCCCGCAGGAGATGAGCGCAGGCGACCGCCAAGCGTTGCGAACCTTCCAGCCCCAGGCCTTCGCTCCCAAAGAAGACAACTGCGTTTTCGGCCTCGGCGAAGGCCTGGCCGATCTTATCGGTTTTCTTCGCCAGGTTAAGCACCGTTTGCACCTCGTCACCGTTCGCATAGCGGATGACGAAGGAGGCATACGTATCCAGTTTCGTGGCGCGCGGGTTGGCGACGATGAGCGTCGCGCCGCGTTCGGCGGCCTGTTTCACCCGCAGCCACCAGATGGGCGCTTCCTCCTGCAAATCGGAAGCGATGACGAGGATGGCATCCCCTGCGCCGAGCGTGGCGAGGTTCGTCCCCTGCCCCACACCGACCAGGGTGGTCAGGTCGCCGCCGCCCATATCGCCGTAGAGGACGGCGCGTCCGCCCAGGCCATCGGCGAGCGCCTTCAGGTTGAAGAGGTCCTCGTTTGAGAGGCGTCCGCTCGCCAGGACGAGCACCTCTTTTCCGGCGGCCTCGAACTTCTCCGCCGCAGTTCGCAGGGCATCCTCCCAGGAGACAGGTTGCAGAGTCTCGCCTTTGCGCATCAGCGGGCGGGAAAGTCTCTCCGCGCTATGGGTGTAGTGATGAACGAAGCGACCTTTGTCGCAAATCCAGAGTTCGTTCACTTCCTCGTTCTGGCGAGGCATGACGCGCTTGATCACCACCCGTCCGCCGGACTTCGCCTCGCGCCGCGTGTTGAAGACGATGTTGCAGCCTACGGGGCATTGAGCGCAGATCGAGGCCTCGGCCTTCAGTTCCCAGGCGCGCGCGCCGAAGCGGAAATCCGCCGTGGTCAGCGCGCCGACGGGGCAGATATCGGTGGTGTTGCCGGAGAAATAGGAGTCAAAGCCCGGGTCGGAGTACGTGACGATCTCCGTCGCCCGACCGCGTTGGTAGAAACCGATCACCGGTTCCCCCACGATTTCCGCCTGGTAACGGATACAGCGTCCGCACAGGATACAGCGCTCACGGTCCAGGTAAATCAACTCGCCGAGGGGGAAATGTTTCTCGAAATGGATTTTATCTTCGTAGGGGAAGCGCCCTTGCGGCGGGCCGTGGCGCATGGTCAGTTCTTGCAACGGGCACTCGCCGCCCTTATCGCAGATCGGGCAATCCAGGGGATGTGAGGTCAGCAAGAACTCGATGATGGCGCGGTGACCATCGTGCGCCTTCTCGGATTCGGTCAGCACGACCATCCCTTCCGAGACCGGTGTGGTGCAGGCCGTCATCAGATTGGGGGCAAAGCGGATCTGAGGCGTGCCGTCTTCGTTCTTCACCACCTGTCCTGTAGCGCGGTCCACCACGGGGCGCCCCACCTCCACCAGGCACATGCGGCACATCCCTACCGGCTGCATTTTGGGATGGTAGCAGAAGACCGGGATATCCACGCCGATCTTCTTCGCCGCGTCCACGATCAGCGTCCCTTCGGGGACGGTGACTTGCTTCCCATCAATTGTCAGAGTAACCGTTTTGCTCATTGCTGCTCCGCGCGTTGTTGACAACAATCTTCAAGTCTGGTTATAATATTACTGACGAGGTGCCCCGAACTGTACGGGGACTGATGGCATGGTTGAAATACCATGCGCCTGTCGGCCTCTGTTCACAGAGGCCTTTGTTGTTTTAAGGCACAGTAACTATCTGCACTTGTTGGCGGAAATATCCAATCAGTCGGTAGGCTTGCTTAACGCGTTCTTCACTACCTCGGAAAGTTTGTTCACGTGCACGAGATTCCCAAGCCAGTAAATAGGCTACGAAATCTGCCAATTGTAAGCCGGGATAGAAGGCAGAGAAACCAAACCAGGGTGCGTCTGCAATGGCAATATTCGATCCACGCTCGCCACGCCAATTCCGATAAGCATCTACCAAACGTCTATCCTGCACACTAGAATGCAAATCAGACCGCGCATCTATCATTACCATTCCCAAGTCGTTCTCTTGAGATAAAAATTCCTGGAAGACATCCAAAAGACGCCAGAAGGCCAGGCGATAGAGTTCAACATCCGTTGCTACATCATGGGGTAAATCACGCTTATCCGCGATGACTGCAAAGACACGGCAAGGCAACCTCGCAATCAGTTGAGCCAATGCCTCCATCGCCTGAAGTCGCTCTGACCATGACATGGGCTTAAAGAAGCCCTTTCCTTGACGGAGGTGGTGTGCCTTGAGTTCAAAGTCCTCAGGTTGCGCATACGGAACAAGGGTCTTTTTGAACCTGGCTACAGCGTTATTCATTTCTGAGCACCTCGCGGCCTCAACACCGATAGAAGCCAACACAAAGTGATGGCTTTGTGCGACTTTGCCACTCTGAGCCAGACCCGTTCCACTCTCATCCACATAGAAAAGCCACATTGCTCTACTCAGGCGATGATGTTGCAACGGCTTTCTCGAAATCCGGCGCGAAACGTTCAATGCCGGAGACGACCGCCATCGTGGAGAACTCACCCAGGGCACACAGGCACTTGCCGCGAATTTGCATGGCAACATCCTTAAGCAGGGCGACTTCCTCCTCCGTTCCGTCTGCGTGGCGGATGCGCTCGATCAACTTTCGCATCCAGTAGGTGCCCTCACGGCAGGGAGTACATTTGCCACAGGATTCGTGCTGGAAGAAGTGGATGGTCTTCTCCACAACCCAGTCCATCGAGACGCTGTCGTCAATCACAATGACAGAGGCCGAGCCGAGTTGTGCGCCCACGTTGGGCACGGACTCGTAGTCCATCGGCGTATCCAGCGCCTCGTCCGTGGCGACGATGAAAGAAGAGGAAGCACCGGCGGGCATGATCGCCTTGATGTTGCGGCCCTCCGGGATGCCGCCACCGTGCTCGAAAATCAATTCGCGGAAGGTGGTGCCCAGGGGTAATTCGTAGTTGCCGGGGCGGTTCACACAACCGCTCAGGGAGAAAATCTTCACGCCCGGGCTTTTCTCCGTGCCGAATTGACGATACGCCTGCGCGCCGTTGGCGATGATGTAGGGCACGTTGGTCAACGTCTCCACGTTGTTGACCACGGTCGGCTTGCCGTAGAGACCATAAGATGGCGGGAAGGGAGGGCGAATGCGCGGCTGGCCGCGCTTGCCTTCCAGCGACTCAAGAAGCGCGGTTTCCTCGCCGCAGATGTAGGCGCCTGCTCCCAGGTGAGTGTAGATGTGCAGGGAGTAATCCGTGCCGAAAAGACGCTCGCCCAGGTAACCGGCCTTCTCCATCTCGGCGATTTTTTCGTCCAGGAAATGGGCGATTGGCCAGAACTCGCCGCGCAGGTAGATATAAGCGCGGTTCGCGCCGACCGCATAGGAAGCAATCGCCACACCTTCCAGGAACTGGAAGGGGTTGCGCTCCATGATTTCGCGGTCTTTGAACGTCCCGGGCTCGGATTCATCCGCGTTGGCGACGACGTAATGCGGCCAGTTGTTCTTGTCCATGAAGGACCACTTCAGGCCGGTAGGGAAACCGGCACCGCCGCGCCCGCGCAGGCCGGAGGCCTTCACTTCCTCCGTGACCTGCTCCGGCGTCATCTCCGTAACGGCTTTTTTCAAAGCCGCGAAGCCACCGTGCTTCTCGTAGACATCAATCTCGTGAATATCCGGAATCTCGCGATGACGAAGGAGGATGTACGCCATTACTCTACTTCCTTCCCAGCCTTGCGCAGGGCTTCGATCAACTCCATCGTTTTGTCTACGGTCATATTCTCGTAATACTCGATGCCTTCGCCGCTCTGCAACTGGAACATGGGCGCTTTATCGCAGGCAGCCAGGCACTTCACTTCTTCGAGCGTGATCAGGCCATCTGCGGTTGTTTCGCCGACCTGGATGCCCAGGTTCTCGCAGAGTTCCTCGAGGAACTGGTCTGCACCACGCAGGGCACAGGGCAGGTCGGTGCATACCTGCATCCGATATTTCCCTTCTTTCTTATCGTGATACAGGGTATAGAAGCCAATGATCGCGGCCACCTCGGTCTCGGTCATCTCGAGCAGTTGGGCCACGTCTTGCATGGCGGCCTTCGTGATATATCCCTCCTCACGCTGGGCGAGATAGAGCAAAGGCATCACCGCCGAGCGCTTGTGTTCCGGCGGATATTTCGCCAGGATTCTCTCGACCTCCTGTGGGTATTTCTCTGCCAGGCTCATCGGTCCACATCTCCCAGGACGATATCCACGCTGCCGATGATGGCGACCAGGTCGGCGACCAGATGTCCCTTGGCCAGCAGCGGGAGAACTTGCAGGTTGTCAAACGAGGGTGTGCGCCAGTGGACGCGATAGGGTTTCGTGCCGCCATCGCTCTCCAGGTAAACGCCTAACTCACCGCGCGGCGATTCGACTGCCGCGTAGACGGCGCCTTTGGGAGCGTGGAAGCCCTCCGTCCACAGTTTGAAGTGATGAATGAGTGCCTCCATGTCCACGCCGATTTCGGAGCGCGGCGGAGGGACGTATTTGCGGTTGTTGCTGCGCACCGGCCCGTAGGGCAGTTTCTCCAACGCCTGACGTACGATTTTGAGCGATTCGCGCATCTCCTGCACGCGCACCAGGTAGCGGGCGTACACATCGCCCTCCGTGCGCGTCGGGATATCGAAATCGTATTGCTCGTAGCCGCTGTAGGGACGCACCTTGCGCAGGTCCCAGGCGAGGCCGGTAGCGCGCAGGGGCGGGCCGGTCACGCCGTATTGCAGCGCCTGCTCGGTGGTCAGTTTGCCGATGCCCATCGTCCGGTCGAGGAAGAGCGGGTTGCGGGTCAGGAGCGCCTCGTACTGGTCCACCCGTTTGGGGAAGTAGTCAATGAAGCGGCGCACGGCGTCCTCGAACTCCACCGGCACGTCACGCCACAGGCCGCCGGGGCGGAAATATGTCGTCATCATGCGCTGCCCGGAGCACAATTCGAAGATATCCAGGATCATCTCGCGCTCGCGGAAGCAGTAGAGGAAGACGGACATGGCGGCCACGTCGAGGGCAGAGGTGCCCAGCCAGACGAGGTGCGAGGCGATACGCTGCAATTCGGTCAGGATGACGCGGATAGCCTGGGCGCGCGGCGGCACGTCCAGGTCAACCAGTTTCTCCACCGCCAGACAGTAGGCCAGGTTGTTACCCACCGTGTTCAGGTAGTCCAGGCGGTCGGTCATCACCTCGGCTTTCTGATACGACTTGGCCTCCATGTTCTTCTCAATGCCGGTATGCAGAAAGCCGATATCGGGGATGCAATTGACAATGGTCTCGCCATCCAGTTCCAGCAGGAGGCGCAACACCCCGTGCGTGGAAGGGTGCTGCGGCCCCATGTTGAGCAGCATGGTCTCGCCTTTGATGGCACGCTCAGAGACCAGGTGCTTGATCTCATCCAGATTGACTTCCAGATTGGCTTCTTTGAATTGGGGCATGAACGACCTCGTTACTTCTCGCGGTGCACCCACACCGGACTCATTTCCGGGCGCGGGGTTTGCTCAGATCAATCTCATCGAAGTTGAACGTGAACTGTGGTTCTTCGTAGCCCAGCGGGTAATCCTTACGCAAAGGATGGCCTTCCCAGTCCTTCGGCATCAGGATGCGGCGCAAATCGGGATGGCCTTCAAAGCGAATGCCGAACATATCCCAGACCTCGCGCTCGCGCCAGTTGGCGTTGGCGTAGAGGCCGGTCGCGGTGGGCAGAGTCGGTTCGTCGCCATCCACCGGCACGCGCAGAGAGAGGACCAGATTTTTGGAAAACGAGCGCAACTGGTAAACCACATGGAAGCGCGGCTTCGTCTGAGGCCAGTAATCCACGGCGGTCACCGTAACGAGCATTTCGAAGCCGTGTCGATCGCGCAGGTCGGTCAGCGCGGTGATGAGGTGTTCGGGGGCGAGAAGGAGGTGGACTTCATCCCGGAACTCCTCTACCTGTGCCTCGAACTTCTCTTTTAGCGCCTGGACGATGGCTTGCAATTTCTCTTCCATAAGGCCCTTTCCTCCTTCAGGAGGCATCCTGTTCTTTCAATTTCTCGCGCTTGACCTTTTCGTGCAGGGTCAGCACGCCATGGATGAGGTTTTCCGGTCGCGGTGGACAACCGGAGACATAAACATCCACCGGCACAATCTCATCCACCCCCTGTAAGATAGCGTAGTTGTTGAAGACGCCGCCGGAGGAAGCACAATCGCCCATGGCGATGACCCACTTCGGTTCCGGCATCTGGTCGTACAGGCGGCGCAACACGGGCGCCATCTTGCGCGAGACGCGCCCGGCGACAATCATCAGGTCGGATTGGCGGGGGCTGGCGCGCATCAACTCCATGCCGAAGCGACTCATATCGTAGTGGGAAGCCTGGGCGGCCATCATCTCAATCGCACAGCAGGCCAGGCCGAAAAGCATCGGCCACATGGCGCGCGTGCGTCCCCAGTTCACCGCCTGCTCCAGCGTGGTGGTGACAATCCCCATATCGCCCAGTTTTTGTTCTACTCCCATTCCAGGGCTCCTTTCTTCCAGGCGTACAGGTAACCTACCAATAAGATGAGAATGAAAATCAGCATCTCAACCAGTCCAAAGACGCCCAGTTTGCGGAAGACAACTGCCCAGGGCAACAAGAAGATGATCTCAATATCGAAGAGGATGAAAAGCATGGCTATCAAATAGAAACGCACCGGCATGCGGCGCGTCCCCGGCCCGATGGGCGTCATCCCCGATTCGTAGGGCATGGACTTGACGTTCGTCTTAACGCGAGGCCCAAAGAGTTCCCCCAGAACAATCACCAACCCTGCGAGGGCGGTGGAGAGGAAAATCAGAATGGCTATGGCAATGTATTGAAGGAGCATAGTTTCCTCTACGGCGTCTATCGCGCAAAAAGGGTATGCTAAAGCGCAAGTATATCACAAGAGGCCTCGCGGAGTGAAGAAAAGTGTCACCTTTCACAAAAGAAAAGGACAAGGGTCATAGTCCGGCTACGTCTTCGCCTCGCGGACCAGGCAATCAAGCGCATCGGGGACCTCCACGAACGAGCGAACCACCGCGCAATCGGGGTCTGGGAAGAGATGACGGGGGTCATAGAGTATGACGTGCAATCCGGCGCTGCGAGCCCCTACCACATCGGCGTAGTAGTTATCGCCGATATACACGGCCTCTGAAGGCGCGATACCTGCCTTCTGTAAAGCGTACTCGAAAATGGCGGGGTCAGGCTTCCACGCCTGTATCTCCCCGGCGGCCACACTGAAACGAAAATACGGCGCAAGCCCCAGGTCCGCCAGTTTCTCGTCATAAGAAAGGTCGCGATTGGAAATCACGGCCAGGAGATAGCCGGCCTCGCGCAAAGCGGGCAAAACTTCCCGGGCGTCTTCCGGAACATGGTCTTGCGGATGATAGTGGTCTTCCATGTGCTTCCACAGTTGCGGGGCGAGTTCGGTGGCCAGCGCAGGCGAGAG
>RFJH01000020.1 GCA_003694975.1 Anaerolineae bacterium
CCCGCCCGAGGGCAATACCGCGTGCCGCCACCACCTCCGAGACAAACGCGATTCCAATCCCTTCTTCCACTGCAATCTCAATCGCCTCGGCGTTGCCCAATTCCATCACCACGTTGAGCATATCCGGCGTGATACCATGAGCCTGCAGCCCCTCGCAGAGGACCTCACGCGTCCCGGAAGTTTCCTCTCGCATGATCAACAGTTGATCCTGCAAATCCTGCGGGGTCACACGACCGCATTGTCCCCAGGGATGATCGGCCGGGACAATGAGAATCACGTGGTCTTCAAACAGCGGGCGGAGTTCCAGAAGACGATGTTCGATTCGTTTGCTGACGATGCCGTAAACGATCTTCTGGCCCAAAAGTTGGTCTATCACCATCTGGCGATTCATCACGTTGACCCGCACCCGCACATCGGGATAACTGCGCCGAAAGGCGGCCACGAGATTCGGGAGCAAATATTTGCCTGCCGTCGTGGAACAACCAAGTAAAATCTCCCCACCAACATAGCCATGAATGTTTCGCAGGGCGTCGTCGAAAAGTCGTGCGGTGTTGAGTACCTCATAAGCCAGTGGAAGAATGGACTGGCCTGCTTCGCTCAACTGTACCGAACGACCCCGCCGCAGGAACAATTGCACGCCATACATGCGCTCAATCGCCTGGATGTTCTGGCTGACGGCGGACTGAGTGAGGTGCAACCGCCTCGCTGCCCGACTGAAGTTCTTCTCCTCCGCTGCAGCAACGAACACCCGCAACTGAGAAAGTTCGATCATAACCTTATCCTTTCACACCTGACTCCGCAAGTAGCCGCAAGGCAAAGGGGAAGCGCCGATGAGCACCTCCAGGCAAACCTCCACCATGCCATGCATAGTTAACATACTGCCTGCATTAGATAAAACGATAGAGCACTGCTTTAATGATAAGGAAACCTGCCTTGAGAGATAGTGACAAAAATCACACTTCCCCCACATTTTCATCCTCACCCGTCACATTTTTTGTGCCATCACCGCTCCAGGCGGCTCACATCATCCACATAGCGGACTGCCGCCCGACACACGCCCTCCAGGTGCTCCGAAAGAGCCTCCCACGTCAGCGACCTTTCGGCATCCCAGGTCGCCTCGACGGCATCCGAGAGACACCCCGGCCCGGCATTGTAATTGACCAGGGTAAACTTCCACAAGTCCTCGTAGGTGCTGACCTCACCGGGTGCCTGCCGCGTTACATTGCGGACAATGCGACCGGTCTGCTCACAATTTGCCAGGAGGGTGTGTGCAAACACCTGCACACTGAAACGCACCTGTTCCAGGTCCAGACCAACGGGGCAATCTTCGCAAAACGCGTTCACGCTGCGTACCAGCGCGTCGCGCAATTGTTCCTGCTCGGTCTCATTTAGCCGAAGGTACCCTCTCTTGCAGCGTCTCTCTTCTAACACCAGAGGACAGAACTCCTCGAAAAACGAGGGGTTCCACAGTAATGCGGTATCCGCGCCGCCCACCGTCAACTGTCCCAATCCCACTTCGTCGGTCACATCAGGGTAGGTACCAGGCCAGAACTGGCTCTCGCGGGCAAACAGATTCTTGAGCAACCGCGCTGGCACACCCACCTCACGCGCCACGTCCAGGATCAGGGCATTGAAACTGTTCTGCCAGACCATTACCAGGGGACGGGCCACATCCATGCCACAGGGACTGGCACCCTCACCGGGTAACAACCCTCCATCCGGACAAGTGCTTGCATCCACAACGCCGCGCAGGATCAAATTCGCGGCCAGATACGTATAAGGAACTTCGGACTGCAAGTCGTCGCCACTGGCGGGAGAGGTCAACCAGGCCGGTGGCCCACCGACCGGCGGGAATGCTTCCCACGTCTCCGCGCAACTGGCCGCCGGTTGCCCCAGCCATTGCGTGCTCAGGACATCCACATACCAGGCGCTCACCTCGGGCGCGGGTGCCTCCATTTCAGAGACCCGGATGCGCGCCTCGAACTTCTCGCTGCTATCGCCGTAACTGGAATAGGCCCAGAATTCCAGCACAACGCCGTCCTCGTCGGTCGGCTTGAGTTCAAAGGTGCACACCGGCCCACAGGTAAACGGTTCCCCATCGAACGTGCCCTCGATGGAAAGAATATGCTCATCGGGAAGAGGTTCTTCCCCCCTCAGGAGCAGTTTGGGGATGTACTCACAAACGTTCGTCGCCGAGACCGGCGCACCGACACAATCCTCCAGCGAAAGCCAGACCATCGGCGGCGGCAACGCCACCGGTACCTCACGTTCGGCCGGCGCACTGGAGATATATTGCAAATAGTATCCCTCACACAGAGAAGGATTCTTCCGCAACGTCTCTTTTGGACAGGGTTGTTGATCCAACCATTCCCAGTAAAGGTCTTCGCCGCAATCCAGGTAAATATCCGATGGCGTTGGGAGACCTTCATGGTCAACAACGACCTCGCATACCACCTCTTTATCCTCCCAACGCGCCATCCACCACGTATACTCTGTATAAGGCACGGTGATCGCCGTGTAGCGATCCGGCCCGGGAGGCTCATCAAGATGTGCCAGCAAGCGAGGCGCTTCTGGAGAAGCCGCGTGCCCTCCCAGCCACTCTCCTCCCGAAGTAAGAAGGAGGAAAAGAGCGATCAAGACATACCGTAGCCTGCCCTCACTTCTCATGGCACTTCCATTATACCGTTATACCGTGAGGCGGCGTTCAACACTGTACTTTCTCTGCAAAAGAGAACCTCTTGTCGCTCACTCGTACAGAAAAACCACCCCGCCCACCACTACCCACCCAAGCGGCGCACTCAGGCAGTTGCACCTGGTGTATACTAAAAATGCAGCGTCGAGGAGGTGTCGTATGTTCAAAAACATCCTGCTGGGTGTGGACGGCTCTTCCCATTCCCTGCGCGCGGCAAAGATGGCCGGTGATCTGGCACGTGCCCTAAACGCCAACCTGCGGGTCGTCACGGCCTTCGAGCCTGTGCCATCCTACCTCGGCGACCCGTACATCCAGAAAGCCCTCGCGGCACGCATGGAGGCCGCCGAACACATTTTGCACGAAGCGCTGGAGAGCGTGGGAGAGATCCCGGGCGAACTGAAGACGGAAGTGCTGGAAGGCCCGGCCGCGGAGGCCATCCTGGCGGTCGCGGAGACGCGTCAGCCCGATCTGATCATCATGGGTTCGCGTGGACGGGGACGGCTCACCGCCGCCCTCCTGGGTAGTCAGAGCCAGAAAGTAGTGCAACACGCCTCATGCCCCGTCCTCATCGTCCGCTAACGATCGGGCGCGGCGCTCCGCCGCGGCGAACTCCTCAGGCGTATTCACGTTCCAAAAGGCCAGACCGGTCGCATCGTAGCGATGGACCTCGTCGGGCGAGAGGACGTGCACGCGGACTTGCGAGAACCAGGAGATCATCTTCCACGCTCCGGCATCAAGCGCCGCTTCCACCGCCGGCAGACACGTTGCGCGGCGATAGACGGCATGAAGCGGCTCCAGGTGCTCCCCCGAGGAGGGGACGACGACATCCGCATCGCTCTGGACGAGGAGGGTTCGCGCCCGCTCGATGAGCGCCGCGCTGACGAAGGGCATATCGCAGGCCACGACGGCGACGAAGGGGTGACGCGCGGCGCTCAGGGCGGTGTAGAGTCCGCCGAGGGCACCGCGACCCGGCCTGAGGTCCGAAACGAGGCGCACGTCCAGGAAGCGGTACGCGTCCGGGCGGTTGGTCGTCACCAGGAGTTCATCGGCGATGGGCCTCAGGCGGTCGATCACGCGCGCGATCAAGGGACGTCCCAGAAAAGGGAGCAGGGCTTTATCGCGTCCCATGCGGCGCGATTCACCGCCGGCCTGCACGGCAACGGTAAGCATGAGTGGTATTATATGCCAGAAGAGACGAGGTGAAGCATGAGCACGCTGGCAGAGATTCTGGATGCGCTCACCCGCGAAGGGGAATTGTACGAACCCCTGCCGGATGGCGCGGTGCGCTGTTACGCCTGTGCGCACCGTTGCCTGATCCGCCCGGGCAGGCGCGGCATCTGCAAAGTCCGCTTCAACCGAGATGGGAAGTTGTACGTCCCCTGGGGCTACGTGGCCGCGCTGCAAAGCGACCCAATTGAGAAGAAACCCTTCTACCATGTGATGCCCGGCAGCAACGCCCTCACCTTCGGGATGTTGGGTTGCAACCTGCATTGCCAGTTCTGCCAGAACTGGCTCACCTCGCAGACTCTACGCGACCCGGCTGCGGATATCTCGGTGCGGTTCATCCGCGAGATCACGCCGGAGCAGATCGTCGAGGCGGCGCAACGGACGGGAGCCTCGGCGGTGGTCTCCTCCTATAACGAACCGCTGATCACTTCGGAGTGGGCGGTGGCGATTTTCAAAAAGGCAAAGGAGGCCGGCCTGCGATGCGGCTACGTCTCCAACGGCAACGCCACGCCGGAGGTGCTGGAGTACCTGGGCCCCTATCTGGACGCCTACAAAGTGGACTTGAAGAGCATGCAGGATAAGAACTATCGCCAACTGGGCGGGGTGCTCCAACACGTGCTGGATACCATCCAGAAAGCGCACAAGATGGGATTATGGGTCGAGGTGGTCACGCTTGTTGTGCCCGGCTTCAACGACAGCAACGAGGAACTCTGGGATGCGGCGCGCTTCATCCACAGCGTCTCTCCCGACATCCCCTGGCATGTGACCGCCTTCCACAGTGACTACAAGATGACCGACCGGGGCAACACACCGGCCCAAACCATCCTCCGCGCCGCCGATATCGGACGCGAAGCGGGCCTCCGTTATGTGTACGCCGGAAACATCCCCGGACGGGTGGGGGAATATGAGAGTACCCTGTGCCCGAAGTGCAATCGCGTCCTGATCCGACGTCTCGGATACATCATCATGGAGTACCACATCACCGCCGAGGGGGCCTGTCCTCATTGCGGGACAAAGATCGCCGGCATCTGGCCGAATGACCCCCGCAAGGTGCGCCTGGGCGGACCGGGGATCCCTTTCCCTATCTACTAATCCTCAAAAAGATGGCGCCCTCCGATGGTCTCTCGGAGGGCGCTCACACGGGGGAATCGCAAAGGTTCACACAAACTTCTCGGCGTAGTGACAGGCCACGAAATGTCCGGGAGCGAGTTCGCGCAGTTCCGGCTCCGCATCGGAACAATCCGGCTGTGCAAAAGGACAGCGTGGATGGAAACGGCAGCCGGAGGGCGGGTTGATGGGATTGGGAATCTCCCCTTTTGGCATCGCAACCGCCCGCCGATATTTGGGGTCGGGCACCGGCACCGCCTCCAGAAGGGCACGCGTGTAAGGATGGATCGGGGTGCGATAGACATCTTTCAACGAGCCGATCTCCGCCATGCGCCCCAGGTAGAGAATACCAATCCGGTCACAGATGTACTTGGCAGTTGCCAGATCATGGGTGATGAAGAGATACGTCAGGTTGAACTCCTCTTTCAGGCGCACCATCAGGTCTAGCAAAAGCGCCCGCACGCTGACATCCGCCATCGCAATCGGCTCGTCGGCCACGACCAGATCGGGATGGGTCACCAGAGCGCGAGCCAACACGGCACGCTGACGCTGACCGCCGGAGAGTTGGTGGGGGTACTTATCGTAAATCTGGCGGGCCGGTGTCAGACCAACGTGCTCCATCATCTGCTCGACCACGGCGCGCCGTTCTTCAGGAGTTGCAGTGACATGGATTTTATGCGGGTGGGCGATTTGCTCGCCTACACGCATGCGAGGATTCATCGAGGCGAAGGGGTCTTGAAAGACAACCTGCATCCGGCTGCGCAGGCGCCGTAACTCCTCACCTTGCAAATCGGTGATATCCTGACCATCAAAGAAAATCTTCCCATCCGTAGGTTCCAGCAATCGAAGCACCAGGCGGCCAATCGTGGTTTTGCCGCTTCCGCTCTCTCCGGCAAGCCCGAGTACTTCGCCGCGCCGAATTTCAAAGGAGACCCCGTCCACCGCGCGGACGTAATCCGTGCGCCCGGCCAGCATTTGTTCCAGGAATCCCTTCTGCACAGGGAACCACTTCTTAAGATTGACCACACGCACCAGGGGAGTGGCCGTTTCCGAAAGGGAGGACGAGATCGCGGTCATGAAGATGCCTCCTCCAGAGATACATTCTCTTCCCGTTCCTGATAGAGCCAGCAATTCACAAAATGCCCGGGCTTGTTCTCATAGAAAGTGGGGGCCTGTCGGGTACATATATCCATCACATCTGGACAGCGCGGGTGGAAACGACACCCCGGCGGCGGGGAGACCAGGTCGGGGGGAGAACCGGGCATTTTGTACAACTCGGCATCATCCAGGCGGATGTTCGGCACGGCGCGCAGCAAACCACGCGTATAGGGATGGTCGGGCCGTTCAAACAACTCATGCACCTCGGCCAGTTCCGCCATGCGTCCGGCGTACATCACCGCCACACGGTCGGCCAGTTCGGCCACAATACCGATGTTGTGAGTGATCAACAGAATGGTGAGATTGAACTCTTCGCGCAGTTCCTTCAATAAATCGAGAAACTGCGCTTCAACAATCACATCCAGTGATGTGGTGGCTTCATCTGCGATCACCAGGTCGGCGCGCAAGGCCAGCGCCAGGCTGATCATCACCCGTTGACGCATCCCGCCGGAAAGTTGATGGGGATAGTCGTCCAGGCGATTGCGGCTGATGCCCAGGCGGTCCACCAGTTCCGCCGCGCGAGCGCGGGCGGCCTTCTCGCTGGTTTGGGGCTGGTGCACGCGGATGGTCTCGGTGATATGGTCCACCACACGTTGGACGGGGTTGAGGGAGGTCATCGGATCCTGGAAAATCATACTGATGCGGCTGCCACGTAGTTTGCGCATTTCTCCAGGAGGGAGTTGCATCAGGTTCATCCCGTCAAACCACAATTCTCCAGAGGCAATCCTCCCCGGTTCCTGGATCATGCGCATCAACGCCTTCCCCAGCGTGGACTTCCCGCAGCCGGATTCGCCCACCAGACCAAGCACCTCGCCGCGCCGGATATCGAACGAGACATGGTCCACCGCAGTCAGTATGCCGGCGCGGGTGTGGTACTCTACCACCAGATCGCGAATTCGATACAACACGTCATTTGTCATCATCGGCGCACCTATCCCTTCACCAGACGAGGATTGAGAATCTCACTCAACCCCTCTCCCAGTAAACTGAACCCTGCCGCGACCAGGGTAATCATAATCCCCGGAAAAGTGATCAGCCACCATTGACCGGCCACCAGGAACGACTGCCCCTTGCTGAGGTCATAGCCCCAATCGGGAACGTCAGGGGGGAGTCCCAGGCCGACGAAGGAGAGACCCGCCTCGGTCAGAATCGCATCGGCTACGTTGAGGGAGAAGACCACCACCACAGAGGGGATCACGTTCGGGAAAATGTAACGCGTCAGGATGGTCAACGGTTTTGCGCCCAAACTGCGCGCCGCCTCAACATAGAGTTCCTCTTTGACGGAAAGCACCTGACCACGCACCACGCGGAAGAACGTGGGGATGTAAATCACGGAGACCGCGACGGCCACATTGAGCAGACCCGGCCCCAGCATCACTACCATGGCAATGGCCAGTAACAGCCCGGGGAAGGAGTAGATGCTATCCATCATCAAGGAAAGCACGCGATCCAGGAAGCCGCTGACAAAACCGGAAATCAGCCCCAGCGTGATACCGATAATCGAAGAGAAGAGGGCTGATGTCAACGCCACGCCGAGCACGGTGCGCGCGCCCCAAATCAGACGGCTAACGATGTCACGCCCCAGATTGTCTGTTCCGAGGGGGTAACTACGCCCCAGTCCCTCGGCTACGATTTCAAGACCATCGTAACTCGCTACAATCTCCGGGGCCAGTTCCTGGTCGACAAAGATGAGATCCACTTCACCATCGAGCAGCGCAGCGAGGAGGTCCTCTTGAGTCTGGTAGCGCTTTCCTTTGGCGCCCAACTCCCGCGCCAGGTTTGCACCGTTGCGGTTGCGCTGCACGCCGATGACCTGACCACTCAAGTCACTCAGGTCAACAGGCGGAGCCTCGCCCGCGCGCGCCAGAAGAGCCTGCTTCCCGTGACCGGGAGGGGTGAACTGGGCCCCGATGAATTGATTGGGGTCAAAGGGAGCAAGCCAGGGGGCAAAGACGGTCATGAGAATGATGGCGAGCAAAATCAGGCCGCCGAAGGTGGTGATATACCACTCCGTGCCATACCAGATACGCCCGCGCCAGAAACGGCCCAGAAGGCCGATATTCTCTACTTCGGAGGTGGGAGAACTGTGTGTCTCTGCCATATCAGTACCTGATCCGGGGATCTAAGAAACCGTAGAGGATGTCCACAACCAGGCTGATCCCTGCCACGAGGAGAGCAAAGAACAAGATAGCGCCCTGCACAGTGGTAAAGTCGCGATCATAAATGCGATCCACCACCAGGCGCCCCATTCCCGGCCAGGAGAATGTAGTCTCCGTGAGAATGGCGCCGGCAAGGAGAAGGGCGAACTGCAACCCGAGCAGGGTAACGATGGGAATGAACGCATTACGCAATCCATGCTTATACACCAGCACCCTCTCACGCAACCCGCGCGCCCTGCCGGCGGTGATGAAATCCTGTTCAAGCACGTCCAGCATGTTCGCGCGCGTCAGGCGGGTGAAGATACCGGCCAGGACCAACCCCAGCGTGAGAGCCGGAAGGACAAGATGACTTGCCGCATCCTTGAAAAGCGCCCAGTCTCCGGTGAGAATGGCATCTATCGTATATAAGCCGGTGATGACCTCTTTGGGTGCCATCCCCGGGCTCAGTCGGTTGGAGACCGGCAGCCAGCCCAGGCCGGTGCCAAATGTCATCTGCAGCATCAGCCCCAACCAAAAGATGGGCAGGGAATACAAAATAATGCTGAGAATACGGATGGCGTAATCGGCAGGAGATTTACGGTGCTGGGCTGCAAACGCACCTGAGAAGATGCCAACGACCGCTGTGACGAACATGCTGGCAAGCGCAAGTTCTACCGTCGCCGGGAAAAACGTCTTGATTTCTCGCGTGACAGGGACTTTACGGGTCATCGAATAACCGAAATCAAAACGTAGCACCCCTGTCAGAAACTCCACATACTGAACGTGAAGTGGCTTATCGAGGCCAAGCGCAGCCCGAAACGAAGCCAGTTGTTCCTCGGACGCCCCCTCACGCAGGATGGCCACCGCCGGATCGCCAGGCAGAACGCGCAGGACGATGAACACCAGCGAGACCAGGATCAACACCATGGGAATGGTCAGCAAAACCCGTACGATAATGTAGCGCCTGAGTGCTGGAGACATACAAACCTCAGCCAAAAGTGAGTGGTTATAAAGAAAATGGGGGCCTGAACGCCTCCAAGTTGTTCAGGCCCCTCACGTCCTCATAACAGATACACGGACACGCACTACTTCTTTTCAACCAGGAAGTAGTGGAACAGCCCCAGCGGATCGAGGACGACGTTGGACACGTTGTCGCGATA
>RFJH01000184.1 GCA_003694975.1 Anaerolineae bacterium
AGGTAAGGGTGGGGAGGAGGAAAATGAAGGTCGGCGTAGGTGTCGGCGTTTCGGTCGGAGGAGGAGGGGTGCGCGTCGGCGTGGAGGTAGGAGGAGGGAGAGGGGTATCGGTGGGCCGCGCCAACTCGGTTTGCGTGGCCGCGGCAGCGGCGGTCTGCGCGACGAGGGTGCCGATGGGAATAGGGGTGGGCAACTGGGCAGGGGAGATCGGCAGGCACGCCGAGAGCAAAATAATCACCACAAAGATAGCAATGAAGAGGCGAAAACGTTGTCCGAACATGACCTCCTCTCCTCTCTGCATCACCGCCACACAAACCAGACCAGGGTGGACACAACCAACCCCAGCAAAACACCGGCCAGGGCTTCCAGGGGCGTATGGCCGAGGACCTCACGTAAATCGTCCTGAGAAAGCGGATGCCCACTGAGCAACTCGTTGACCAGGACGTTGATCTTCTGCGCCTGCATTCCTGCCTGCCGACGGACGCCGGTGGCGTCGTAGACCACCACCATAGTAAAGGCGAAAGCCACAGCGAAGAGAGGGTGATCGAACCCCAAATAGAGTCCCACGCCGTGTGTCGCCGCGGTCACCAGGGCGGAGTGCGAACTGGGCATCCCGCCGGCGCGAAGAAGCAGCGACCAGTCCCAACGGCGCGTGGTGAGATAGGTCAGTGGGATCTTGAGTGTCTGCGCCAATCCCCAGGCGATCAACGCACTCCAGAGGACACGGTTCTGAAAAATAAGTAAAAGGTTCACGCGCTATTCTTCCTCCGCGGAAAACGCCTCACCGCTCAGGCGGCGCACCTTCAACTCGGCCTGATCGAGCAGGTCGGCGCAACGCTTCGATAACGCCTGCCCACGCTCGAAAAGGGCCATGGCCTCTTCCAGTGAATGCTGCTCGGCCTCCAGAGCATTGACAATCATCTCCAGTTCGGCGAAGGCTTCCTCGTAGGTCAGTTCTTCAATCGGTTTCTCAGACATAACGACATCCTTTACTCATCGGGCAAACAACCCGCCAGCAAATTGCCACCTCATTCGCCATCGGTCACGCGCACGGCGAATGTCCCGTCGCTGACGCGCGCCCGGAGTACATCACCGGCGCTGACCTGCTCCACGCGGCTCACCACCCTGCCATCCGAGGGACGGGTGAGGACGGAAAAACCGCGCTTCAGAACGGACATCGGGTCCAGAGAGATCAGGCGCTCCCTCATTCCTTCCAGGCGGGTTTCGTAGAGTTCAAGGCGATGCCCCATCGCCGCGAGTCCGCGGCGAGCGAGTTCGTCCAGGCGTTGGCGTTCTACCTGCAGACGCCGCAAGGGAGAGGCGCGCTCCATGCGGTCGTTCAGGGCGATCAATCCCTCGCGGCGGCGCGAGAGAGAACGTTGCACAGCGGTTTCGGCACGCGCGGTCAGGTTTTGCAGTGCCAGAGCAAGGTCGGCCAGGGTGACCGGAGTCGCCAGTTCCGCGGCCGCGGTCGGGGTCGGCGCGCGCAGGTCGGCGGCGAAATCGACCAGAGTGAAATCGGTCTCATGCCCCACGCCGGTGATGACCGGCACTGCGGAAGATGCCACCGCCCGCACCACACGCTCATCGTTGAATGCCCACAGGTCCTCGATGGAGCCGCCACCGCGCGCCAGGAGAATGACATCCGGTGGCGGTTCCAGGGCGTTGAGGCGCGCCAGGGCCTCCACCAGGGCAGGCGGGGCTTCATCACCCTGCACCGGCGAAGGGGAGAGAATCACCTCGGCCAGAGGGAAACGACGTCGCAATGTGTTGAGGATATCGCGCAGCGCCGCGCCGGTCGGCGAGGTGACCACGCCAATGCGCTTCGGCAGAGAAGGGAGGGAGCGTTTGCGTTCCGCATCAAACAATCCCTCCGCTTCCAGGAGCGCTTTCAGACGCAAGAACTCCTGGTACAGGGCACCTTCCCCCAGAGGACGAACGAAATCGGCGTAGAGTTGATATTGCCCACCGCTCTCGTAGATGCTGATATAGCCATGAACGACCACCGCCATACCATCGTGCAGATTCGGGCGCAGGCGCGCCACATCCCGACGCCACATCACGCAGCGCAACGCCGCGCCAGCGTCCTTCAAGGTGAAGTAAAGATGTCCTGAGGAGGGACGTGAAAGGTTGGAGACCTCCCCCTCCACCCACAAATCGCGCAACGCCTCATCGTCTTCCAACAGACGGCGCAGGTAACGCGTCAGGTCGGTGACCGTCCAGTACAGAGAGAGAGGGTCGGCAAACAAAGGCATCTGGCTCACAAAGACGAGGATACCCCATCCTGTTCTTCGCTGTCAACCGCACCTACATCCCAAAACTCTGCTAAAATTCAGGGCATGAAACATCTCTGGTCACCCTGGCGTATGACATACATTGAAAATCACCTTCGCGAAGAGGGGTGCATCTTCTGCAAAGCCCTGAGCAAAGAAGATGGTCCCGACAATCTCATCGTCTTTCGGGGGAAACGGGCCTTCGTCATTCTGAACCGCTACCCTTATACCAGCGGTCATCTGATGGTCGTCCCGTTCGCCCACGAAGAGACGCTGGAAACCCTAGACCCTGAGACGCGTGCCGAAATGATGGAACTGACCACGCAGTGTATGAGTGTGCTGCGCGGCATCTATCACCCGCACGCGTTCAACATCGGAGCCAACATCGGCGAGGCAGCGGGGGCCGGCGTCAAAGAGCACGTCCACATCCACATCGTGCCGCGCTGGAGTGGCGATACGAACTTCATGTCCACGCTGGCGGAGACGCGTGTCCTGCCCGAAGCCCTGGATAAGACGTATCGCAGGGTGAAAGAAGCCTGGCCTGCCAACACGACATCCGCCTGAGGCGCCCCACGAAAGCGCCCCGGCGCGGACATTCTCTAGACCTTTTGTACCCCCCAACCGCGCGGTAAGCAACGCACAGGAAGGGTATAATTCGCCGCCATGAACGGCTCTTTCTCTCGTTTCCCTTACTGGTTGATCGCCACAGCGCTCCTTGCCGGTTGCACGCTATGGGTGGTGAACGTGCCGGCCCCGGAATCCAACGCAGGCAAAAACCAGAAAATCACGACCCTCTCCTCGCCGTCTCCAACGGCGACTCTCACACCCGGACACCAAGCGGTATCTCCACCCTCTACACCCACACCGCAACCGACGCGTCCCCCCATCGTCTACGGCCCCGACCGGGAAGATTTCCCCGCAGGAGTCAGCCCCCTCACGGGTCTTCCCGTCGCCGACCCCGACCTGCTGGAGCAGCCCGCCCTCCTGATCTCCATTCCCCACTTCCCTCCCACAGCACGTCCACAGGCCGGTCTTTCGTTCGCGCCCTGGGTCTTTGAGTACCTGATCGCCACCGGCACGACGCGCTTCCTGGCCGTCTTCTACGGCGAGTTTCCCTTTCAGGAGACGCCGCCCACCGGCCCCTGCGAAGTTCGCATGACTCCCTTCCAGACGACGGGCGACCCCATCCTGGGAAACCGCGTCTGGCTGGACCTGAACGGGAACGGCATCCAGGAGGCAGGAGAACGCGGCATCGGCGGCGTGTGCGTGGCGCTCTACGACGACAGCGGTCACCTCCTCCAGGAGACGAGCACCGACTCAAATGGCTACTACGGCTTCAACGTGAAAGCCGGAGGGACGTACCAACTCGCCTTTACGCCCCCTTCAGGCATGACGTTCACGCGCCCCGACGTGGGCGACGAGGACCTGGACAGCGACGCCGACCCGACGACCGGACGCACCGCCCTCATCCGCGTCATCGCCGACGACCGCCGGCGCGCCGCGGGCCTCCTGCCGCCC
>RFJH01000185.1 GCA_003694975.1 Anaerolineae bacterium
ATGGCGAAGGTGGACTTCGGCGGCATCCTGCGCGAGGCCTGCCTGGAGTATGTGCCGGAGGCTAAGGTGGGGGATTATTGCGTCATCCACGTCGGCTTCGCCATCAGTTTGCTGAGTGAGCAGGAGGCGCAGGAAACGCTCAACCTGCTCAAGCAGATCACCAACCTGGAAGAAGAACTCGGCCCGGAGACAGGGACGGCGGCATGAAGTACGTCACCGAGTATCGTGACGCCGACCTGGTCAAAGGGGTCATCGAGGAGATACGCCGCACGGTCACGCGCCCGTGGGTGCTGATGGAAATCTGCGGCGGGCAGACCCACGCCATCGTCCGCCACGGCATTGACCAGTTGCTGCCGCCGGAGATCGAGTTGGTGCACGGGCCGGGCTGTCCGGTGTGCGTCACGCCATTGGAGTTGATTGATAAGGCGCTGGCCATCGCCTCGCGCCCTGAAGTGATTTTTTGTTCCTATGGCGATATGCTGCGCGTACCGGGCACCGACCGCGACCTGTTCTCTGTCAAGGCGGCGGGAGGCGATGTGCGCGTCGTCTATTCGCCGCTGGACGCGGTCAAGATCGCCCGGCAGAATCCTGAAAAAGAGGTGGTCTTCTTCGCCATCGGTTTCGAGACCACCGCGCCGCCCAACGTGATGAGCGTCTTGCAGGCGCGCGCCATGGGGCTGAAGAATTACAGTATCCTGGTCTCACATGTGCGCGTGCCTCCCGCCATTGAGGCCATCCTGAGTTCGCCGACCAACCGCGTGCAGGGATTTCTCCTGGCCGGGCACGTCTGCACCGTGATGGGCTATTGGGAATATCCACCCCTGGCGGAGAAGTACGGCGTGCCGATGACCGTCACCGGCTTCGAGCCACTCGATATCGTGCGAGGTATCCTGAAGACCGTGCAGATGCTCGAGGCGGGGGAAGTCGAGGTTGCCAACGCCTATCCCCGCTCCGTGAGACGCGAGGGCAATCAGGCCGCGCAGAAGGTTATCCGGCAGGTCTTCATGGATTGCGACCGCAAGTGGCGCGGCATCGGCCTGATCCCGATGAGCGGCTGGTGCCTGCGCCCGGAGTTCGATTCCTTCAACGCCGAGAAGCGCTTCGACGTGGGCGAGATTCGCACCGAGGAGTCGCCGGTCTGCATCGCGGGACAGATTTTGCAGGGCATGAAGAAGCCTCCCGATTGCCCTGCCTTTGGCAAGGAGTGTACGCCGGAGCACCCTCTGGGCGCGACTATGGTCTCCTCCGAAGGGGCTTGCGCGGCGTATTACCAGTACGGACGGGCACGTTGACGCTTCTTGCATGAGACGCTCTACTCTTTTCCCCTACCTGGCCGCTTTTCTGGGACTGGTGGCCTGTCTCTTGCTCTTCGTCCTGGTGATTGTGATTCCCGGACTGAAGCGCGAGTTGCTTCCCGCAGCAACGCCGACCTCTGACCTCTCGGCCACGCTGAACGCCCTCCCATCCCCAACGGCTACGTTCATCCCTGTACCCACATCCTCGCCGACCCCCGCCGGCCCGACGGGGAAGATTGCCTACGTCTGCCAGGTGGCGCACGACCAGATTTGCCTGATGAACGCCGATGGCAGCCAGAAGCGCCGCCTGACGACCGAGGACGGCATCCGCCACTTCTACCCCTCTCTCGCCCCGGACGGGAAGAGCGTGGTCTATTCGGCCTATCGCGAGGACAACGTCTACGAAATCTACGAGATGATCCTGGACGACGGGCAGGTCACGCCTCTCACGGACCGCCTGGGCGTTCTCACCGCCCCGGAAATCTCCCCCGATGGACGCCTGATCGTCTTCACCCGCTGGACGCCGGACTCGGACGCGCACGCCATCTGGGTCATGAAGCGGGACGGGAGCGACCCGCGCCAGGTCTTCGGGCCGCCGCAGGGGGAGGGCTGGGACCCGACCTGGTCGCCGGACGGGACGCAGATCCTCTTCGCCTCGGATATGGACGGCTTCGTGCAGTTGTACGTCATTGGCCTGGATGGCTCCGGCCTGCGCAAGGTCACGCAAATGAACGGCCTGCGCGGGCGCTCGGACTGGTCGCCGGATGGGGAGTACATCGTCACGTATGCCGGGGAGCCGTGGCTGCGAGAACTCTTTCTGATGCGTGCCGATGGCTCCGATGCCCACCAAATCACGCCGACCGGCGGCAACAGCCAGGGTCCTTCCTTCTCCCCTGATGGCCGCTGGGTGGCGTTTACGGCCTATTTCGACCACTTCGGCGACGTGAACGGTTGCGAGATCTATATCATGCGCACCAACGGCGCCGACCTGACGCGCCTGACCGACAACGCTTACTGTGACTGGCAACCCCGTTGGGGCCCGTAATCATTGATTGGAGGTAATTTTCTTTGACCTATGGAAACCATTTTGCTAGTAGAAGATGACGTTGAGATGTGCGCCATGACGCGCGAAATGCTGGAATTTGATGGTTACCGCGTGGTCACCGCAGTGGATGGCCGTGATGCCCTGGAGAAACTGGAACAGGTACAGCCCGATTTGATTATCTCCGATATCGCCATGCCGGAGATGGATGGCTATGAATTATTGAAGGCCGTGCGTGCCCGCCCCGAAGGAGCGCTTCTCCCCTTCCTCTTCCTGAGCGCCCGCACCACGCGCGAGGACGTGCGCCAGGCGCGCCGCCTGGGAGTGGACGACTTTCTTTTCAAACCGTTCGATATGAGGGAATTGCGCGAGGCCGTGCGCATCCGGTTGGACCGCCGGAAACTGGCCTTGATGGTGGACACGCGCGAGGCCCATTTGCAGACGGTGCTCATGCTGGCCAACGCGATCGAGATTCGCGATCCCTACACGCGCGGCCACGTGGAACGCGTCCGCAGGCTGGCACTTGCCTTCGGGCGTGCATTAGGCCTGGACGAGGGGTCTATGCTTGCCCTGGAGTTCGGCGCCATCCTGCATGATGTGGGGAAAATCATCATCCCCAAAGAGATTCTGGTCAAGCCGGGATCGCTTACCGAGGAAGAGAAAGCGATTATGCAGCAGCACGTTCTGGCCGGAGCAAATATGCTAAAGGGGATTACGCATCTGAAAGCCGCCTTGCCTTATGTGCTCTATCACCACGAGCGGTGGGATGGCACAGGATACCCGCACGGTCTGGCCGGAGAGTCCATCCCTTTTGAAGGGCGACTTCTGGCCATCGTGGATGCCTATGATGCGTTGATTAGCGACCGCTCTTATCGCCCAGGGCGTCCTATCGAGCAGGCGTTGCTCGAGATTGAGCGCAGCATAAGCACTTATTTCGACCCGTACCTCGCGGATGTCTTCCTGGAGATGATGCGCACTTCTCCGCCGTCGCCTGGTATGTGGGGGGATGAAACATCCGACGCGGCTGCTGTTTCAGATAGCCTGAAGCGCGGATAGTTTTCCCGGATTCTTGTCCGGACGGTCGAAGCGCAAA
This sequence comes from Anaerolineae bacterium, assembly GCA_003694975.1. Lineage (GTDB taxonomy): Bacteria > Chloroflexota > Anaerolineae > Anaerolineales > Villigracilaceae > J097. Next base: position 3,431 of record RFJH01000185.1, read on the forward strand.
ATGCAGCGTTTCGATGCGGTTCGTTTTACCACGCCACCTCGCCGCAGGTGTTCACCCCGGCGTGTTTCCCCACGTGTTTGTACATCGTCACGTTGGTAAACGGCTCCCCCAGGATGCCATCGTGGATTGCCCAGGAGCGCAGACGGATGCTGTGCGCGGCTTCGGGTCGGCGGAAGGGGGTGGAGTTATCCAGGAGGGGAAGCAGGTCACCGCCCTCGGAGAACCCGGCCTGGATGCGCTCCATCAGGCGACGCCCTTGCTGATAGGCGAAACCGTAGCGCTCGAAGATGACCGCGTTGTGATAGTAGAGCGGTTCGACGAAGTAGATGTCGTGCCCCAGGCTTTGTACGAAGACCTCGAACGAGGCAATGGCTGCCGAGAGGAGGCGCAGGCCGCGTCGCACCTGACCCGGGGCGAGCCCATATTCCATGGCCGCCTGCTCGGCTTCCAGGTTGCGGCAAAGGACGCCGAAGCGCGTCGGGCGTCCGTCCGGCATACGGTCCACGTCGAAGCGCGGCGAGTCAGGGTCGTTCAGGATGTAGAGCAGGACGTGGATCTGGCCGTTCATCGTGTCGGTCAGGTGGCCGTACAGGATGGGGTCCGGGAAGCCTGCTTTGTGGAACAGGGACATCTCCGCGTCCGGACTGCCGGGCGAGCACTTCAGTTTCAGCAGGGAATTGCCCTCCTTGTCCACCAGATAGGGGGAGAGGTGGAAGCGGTCCAGGAGTTCCGGCGGAATGACGCGGCGATAGATCTCGCGTTTCTCGTGTTCGGGGAGCAGGTTGATGCTGCTGATGGTGGAGGGGGGCATAGGTGGTCAGTGGCCTTTCAGGTGGCGGCGCATCTCGCGCTCTGCATCCCGTTTGGCGATCTCCCGACGCTTATCGTATTGCTTCTTGCCACGCGCCAGGGCGATTTCCACTTTGGCGAGCCCGTCTTTCAGATAGACGCGCGTCGGGACGATGGTCATGCCTTTCTGACGCACGGCATTCCACAGATGACGGATCTCGCGCTTGTGGAGCAGGAGGCGGCGGGGACGTTTGGGGTCGTGGTTGAAGTGGCTGGCCGGGTCGTAAGGCGCGATGTGGGCGTCCATCAGCCAGGCTTCTTCGCCGTCCACGCGGACGTAGGCCTCCTTGATGCTCATCCGTCCGGCGCGCACGGACTTGATCTCGCTGCCCCGCAGGGCGATGCCGGCCTCGAAGTGCTCCAGAAGGAAGTATTCGAACTTCGCTTTGCGATTCGTGGCGACGACTTTGATGCTCACGTTTGCGATTCTAACATGAAGTGCTCTTTTGCAAAGAGAGTTGCCGGCGGAAACAGGGAATTTGATACGGACGGCGATGTGCTCTCGTTGCGCGTAGTCGTGGAACAGCTCGTTTCCAGAGCAGGGGTATAATTGTGCCTTGTTGGTGCAAATCATTAGGAAAACAGCATACAAGGATGATGGTATGGACATTACTCTGGCTTTAGGCGGTGGTGGCGCAAAAGGGAACGCTCATATCGGCGTGCTGCGGGTGCTGGAGCAGGAAGGATTTCGTGTGCGCGCCGTCGCAGGAACGAGTTTCGGCGGCATCGTGGCGGCGTTTTACGCTGCAGGATACTCTCCCCAGGAAATTGAGGAGATTTTTTCGGCGGTAGATCAGGCCCATCTCTACGGACGACGCCCTAACGAAGGTCCGGCGTTACTCGGCTTAGCAGGCGTGGAGCGTTTCCTGGACGAATACATTGGCGAGCGTACCTTTGATGACTTGCGCATCCCTTGCGCACTGACGGCGGTGGACCTGAACAGCACCTCTGAGATCGTCTTGCAAGAGGGGAAGGTGAAGGACGCCGTGCTGGCTACAATTGCCCTGCCGGGTATTTTTCCGGCCTGCCATATGGAAGGATACGAACTGGTGGACGGCGGCGTGTTGGACCCCGTGCCGGTCTCCGTGGCGCGTTCGCTGGCCCCCTCCCTGCCGGTGGTGGCTGTGGTGCTCTCCAGGCCGGTCGGGGAGCCTTCAGCGGCGTGGTCACTCGCCTTGCCGGGAGTCCCCTCGCCGATTGCGCATGGTCTGCGGCGCCTGCGCGTGACCCAGGCGATGGATGTCTTCCTGCGCTCTGTAGAGATTGGAAGCCGCATGGTCACCGAATTGCGCCTGAAAGTGGACGCGCCGGACGTGGTCATTCGCCCAAAAGTGGCACACATCGGTCTGCTTCAACAAGTGGACGTGGCGGAGGTGGCGCGCCTCGGCGAGGAGGCGGCGCGTGAGGTGCTTCCCGATTTGCGTCGCGTCGTTTCCTGGCCGAATCGTCTGTGGCGTGCTCTCGTCGCCCGGGGGAGATGATGAGCCGCGACCTGCGCCATTACGCTCGCCAGACGAATTTTCGCCTCCTTCTCGGCGCGCTGGTGTTGCTCTTCGTGGTCGGCGATGGGCTGATTTATCTGATCTATGGGAAGGGCGCGGCGGTGATGGGGCTGCTGTGTCTCTTTGCCGGTCTGACGCCCGTGCTCCTGGTGATGCTCGTCCTGGCATTGCTGGATTGGGTGGCGAAGCGCGTGGACGGGGAGGGATGAGGATGCCCTCGGCCCCAGAAACCCATCTGCTGACGTACAACACTTGGACATTGCGCGTCCGTCATGGGGCGCGGGAAGGGGGTCGCCTTCTGCTGTTGTTGCACGGCTGGACGGGGGACGAGAATTCCATGTGGGTCTTCGTGCGGGATTTCCCGCCGCGCTACTGGTTGCTCGCGCCGCGCGCACCGTACCCGGCCTCGCGCGGCGGCTATTCCTGGCGGGTGATCCGCCCCGGCACGTGGGGACATGCCACGCTAGACGATTTGCGCCCCTCCACCGAGGCGCTGGTCCGTTTTGTGGATGAGTGGTCGCTCTCCGTAGGGCTGGGGGCGCGTTCGTTCGACGTGATGGGCTTCAGCCAGGGCGGCGCGCTGGCTGCGGTCCTCTCGCTGCTCTATCCCGAACGGGTGGGGAAGGTGGCCGTTCTGTCCGCTTTCGTTCCCGAGGGAGCGGAGCCCTATCTGCGTGATGGCGCGTTGACGGGGAAATCGTACTTCATCGCCCACGGGCGACTGGATGGCCTTGTGCCGCCGGAGCGCGCCCGCCGCTCGGTGGCGTTGTTGGAGGAGGCCGGCGCGCGCGTGACGTTCTGTGAAGCGGAGGTCGGGCACAAAGTCGGCGCGACGTGCCTGAGCGCGCTGCGCGCGTTCTTTGAAGAGATGGGGGCGGAAGAGTAGGGTGTTCGCTCAGTCGGCGGTCGCCAGGCCGGGCAGGCCACCTGCAGGCGCGGCGGTGCGCACGGCCCTCACGATGGCCTGAGAGACGGCCTCCGCCGCAAACGCGCCGACGATGCTTACATCGGCTTTTTTCTCCCCTGTTGCCAGGGCGAAGAGTGTATCGCCATCCAGCATGGTGTGTGCAGGACGGATGGTGCGCGCCAGGCCGTCCTGCGCCATCTGTGCCACGCGAGTCGCCTCGGCTTTGGTCAGGCGAGCGTTGGTCGCCACGACGCCGATGACCGTGTTGCTCCGCGTGGCGAAGCCGAGGATGGTGCGACCGGCGAGCGTGCGCATCACCTGGAGGGTATCTGCGAATTGTCCCGCTGCGCCGAGTTGAAACGGTCCTACTTTCGTTGGGCGCGCGCCGGCGATGATTTGTCCGCTTTGTGGGTCAATCACATCGCCGAAGGCGTTGACGGCGATGATCGCCCCGACTGTGATCCCACCGCCGGCGTCCACGCTGGCCGTGCCGACACCGGACTTCATTGCCTGCTTCATTCCAAAGATTTTCCCCACCGAGGCGCCTGTCCCCGCGCCGACGTTGCCTTCGGCGGGCGCGTCGGACGAGGCGGAGGCTGCGGCGTGGTAGCCCATCTCTGCGTCCGGGCGACGGTCGGCGCGGCCCAGAGCCAGGTCGAACAGAATCGCTGCGGGGACGATGGGGACGCGCGCCACGCCCGCGTCGAAGCCGATGCCCTGTTCCTCCAGGTAACGCATCACTCCTGTTGCGGCGTCCAGACCAAAGGCGGAGCCTCCTGCCAGGAGCACGGCATGGACTTTTTCCACCAGGTTGATCGGCTTGAGCAGGTCGGTCTCGCGCGTGCCTGGGGCGCCGCCGCGTTGGTCCACGCCGCCGACGGCGCCTTTGCGGCACAGGACGACCGTGCAGCCGGTCAGGGCTTCTTCATCTTGAGCGTGTCCTACCTCGATGCCGGGGACATCGGTGATAGCATTTTTCCTCGCGGACATGGTCATTTCATGAGTTGGCGCATCAGGTCAAGAAATTCTTTCCATTCCTCAGCGAAGAAATGCAGAGTCACATTGTTCAGTTCGAGATGGTAGGTCGTTTCGCCATCGGGTTCTGTGGCTTTCCAGGCCAGGTACGTGTCGGTTTCTGCCAGAGTTTCGGTTTGAACTTCAGAGGGTTCTTCAGACATGGAATCCTCCATGGGGCTACGGGTTGTCCTCATCTGACGTGTTTGCTTCGGGCAGCGTGGGCAGATAGACGCGTACGCGTTCCCACCATGCCGCCAGGCGTTTACGCCAGGGGACGGAAAGGCTTTTCGGTGGGGTGATTTCCTCCTCAGGCCAGGGGTCGAGGTCGAGCATCTTACGGAAGGTGTATCTCCCCACGAGTTTCAGGGTCGCCAGCATGGGAGCGGCGATGACCACGCCCAGCAGGCCGAGCAAATTGGCCGCGATGATGGCGGCGACCAGAATGCCTGCCGGGTGCACGCGTAGTGCCTGTCCCATGATGCGCGGCGCGATGACGCTATCGAAGACCTGGTCTATCAGCACGGCCAGCCCGACCGCGATGCCCGCGTACAGCAGGGCAGATGCTCCAAAGGGCTTGAAGGGTTGAAAGTAGGCCACCAGGGCGAGCGCCGTCCAGGTGACCAGTGGGCCGATGTAGGGCACGAAGCGGGCCAGGCCGGCCACGAGTGCCAGGCCAAGGGCATAGCGCACACCCAGCAGGGTGAGCATGACGGTGTAGACGATAATGGTTGTGACGAAAATGATGAACTGGCCGCGCAGAAAAGCGTTCCAAATGCGGCGCAGTTCGCGGCCCATGCGCTGCACGTCCTCGTTGTATTGAGGAATTTCAACGCGCAGAATGCGTTCTCGCAGGCCGCCGCTCTCCAGCAGGATGAAGTATGAGACGGCGAGGACGAAAGCGGCCCAGCCAAGGACTTGCAACGCCTGTCCGGCGATGGCTCCGAACAGGCTGCCCGCCCGTCCGAGCAAGGGCTGAATCAGGGAAATGATTTGCCGACTCAAAGTGTCCAGGTCGAGTTGTGTCAGGTCGAGCGTGAAGGGGCCAATGCGGTATGCCTGCCCGGATGCCTGGGCGATCAGCGAGGGTAGTTCGGTCAACGCGGTGTCAATCAGGCGGATCAGGCTTTGAATTTGTTGAATCAGCCCCACGCCGCTGAGGGTGAGCAGCGAGAGCAAGAGGAGGATAATCCCCAAATAGAACACACCAACGGCGGCGCGCCACGAGAGGGGGGTGTGCCGGTCCAGGAAGGCGACCACCGGCTGGAACAGGTAAGCCAGGACGAAGGCGATGAGCAGCGGTCCGATCAGGGTGTGAAAGCGGAGCAGCAGTCCTGCGATCGCGGCAATAAATGTGAGTGCGATGACCAGTTTGGTCGTCGCACTCCAGGGGGGAGAGCCTTTGGCGTCCCTGTCCATGAGTGACGCTTCTGTGTGAGAGGCTCGTTAGCAGCCCGGGATGAAGGGGAAGAAGACGCACCAGCGGTAAGTGGCGTCTACCCACCAGAAGAAGCCGGCGCAGGCGCAGACCAGGATCAAGACGCCTGCCACGATGATGATGGGCGTGAGCGAACGCTTTGCCGGAGGAGCGGCCGGCCCGGCGGGCACCTGCCCGGCGTATGCCTGGGGTGGAGGAGGCGGGGGGGC
>RFJH01000186.1 GCA_003694975.1 Anaerolineae bacterium
AGCCGCGCGCCCGCACCTGGGGATGGTTCAACATCTCCTCGAACGAGTTGACCGGTTCTACGCAGCCATCGTATCCCTCGAAGAGAGAGAGCCACTCGTCCCGCGTGTGCTGGCGGAAGATAGCAGCAATTTCCTCCCCCAGGCCGGGGTCGAATTGATGTGCGAGGAGGTCCTCACGTCCGGTGACGGTGCAGAAGTCGCGCCAGAAATGTGGTTCGAGGGCCGCCAGGGTGATGTATTTCCCGTCTGCGGTCTCGTAGACGTTGAAACAGGCCAGGCCGCCGCTTAAAGGTAGTTTGCCGCCTTCGATCGGGAGGCCGTGAAAGTAAGCGCCCCCCGCCAGCGGCATGACCCAGGCGAGCACCCCATCCAGGAGGGAGATGTCCAGGTAGGCGCCTTCACCGGTGCGTTCGCGAGCGAAGAGGGCGCTCAGGATGGCGATGGCGGCCAGGGTCCCGCCGCTCAGGTCGGCCACCGGCACGCCGTATGGGACGGGTGGACCACCCCCCGGAGGAGCGTTTAATGCCAGGGCGCCGCCCACCGCTGCATAGCCGATATCGTGACCGGCGCGATCACGGTAGGGGCCTTCCTGCCCGTAACCGGAAAGCGAGCAGTAGACAATCTCCGGTCGGACGGCGCGCACTGCCTCGTAGCCGATGCCCCAGCGGTCCATGGAGCCCGGGCGAAATCCCTCCAAGATCACATCCGCCGTTTTGGCGAGTTCCAGGAAAAGTTCCCGGCCACGCCGATTCCGGTAGTTCAATCCCAGGCTCTTTTTGCCGCGGTTGACCATCTCATACAACCCGCCCAGTCCCATCTCTGGTGGGGCCATGCGGCTGTAATCGCCGACGCGCGGCGTCTCAACCTTGATGACCTCCGCTCCCAGGTCAACCAGAAGTTGCGTCAGGAAGGGACCGGGGAGCAGTCGGGAGAGGTCTAGCACGCGGATGCCGTTCAAGGGTTGGTAGGTCATAGTCGGGAAAAGAAAAAATGTGGTGGTATCATTGTTTCCGATGACTCGCGCTTCAATCATACCGCAATTCTGTGGGGAGAGTCCCTCTGGAATGGCGTAGAAAAGATGTCTCCCTTCTCTTGGGAAGAAGGTGGGGAAGCGAACGGTGAGCCGGTTTACAGGCGAAAAGGAGCAGGTTCGATGATTCGCAAGGCATACGTTAAATCTCGCAAGATGTGGCGAGTGGATTTCGAGGTGCCCGCTGAAGAACTGCCCCAGGGCATGGACGTGAAGAGCGTCCACATCGCCGGCACGTTTAACGGCTGGGATAAACGGGCCACGCCTATGCAGTACAACCGCAGACGCAAGGCCTGGACGGCGCGCCTGTACCTCGCGCCGGGCGAAGAGGTACAGTTCCGTTATGTGGTCAATGGAGAGCACTGGTGCAACGACTGGCATGCAGACGACTATGTCCCCGGCGAGTATGGTGAGGACAATTGCGTGATCCGTTTGCCGATGTGATGGGGCGTTCTCCGTGAAGCATCTTTGAAATGGCTCTCTATGCGTTGGATTTACATCTCTCCTCACCTCGATGATGCCGTACTCTCTTGCGGAGGGTTGATCTGGGAGCAAAGGCGCGCCGGAACACCGGTGGAAATCTGGACTCTGACTGCCGGCTACCCATCTGCGGAACCGTATTCCGGGCTTGCCCGTGCCCTGCACGCGCAGTGGGGATTTGCGTCCGCTCGTGAGGCCGTGCAGGCGCGCAGACGGGAAGACCGCCTCGCAGCACAGCGCCTCGGCGCCGTGACACGTCACTTTGACTTTCTGGATTGTATCTATCGCCTGGATGGACGCGGCCGGCACCTGTACGAAGACGTCTTCGTGCCTCCCCATCCCGAAGATACCGACCTCCCCACGAAGATAACCAAAGCGCTCACCCCCTATCTGGGGCGCGAGGATGTGTTGGTCTCTCCGTTGGCAATTGGCGGGCACGTGGACCACGTTCTGGTGCGCCGGGCTGTGGAGCGGTTGAGACGGTCGGTGTGGTATTACGCCGATATTCCCTATCTCCTGGCGCATCCGGAAAGCCTACCCACTGTGACAAGCGACATGAGCGAGGAGCGCTTTCGGGTTTCGGGGACGGGTCTGCGCGCCTGGCAGGAGGGGATCGCGGCTTATGCTTCGCAGATCGCCGTGCTTTTCGAGAGCGAGGCGCTCATGCGCGAGGCGATCCATCGCTATTGGAGTGAGTATGGTGGCGTTCGCCTGTGGCGTAACGAGTGAGGGCGAAAAATTTTTTCTTGCCTTTGCTCTGGAATCGTGATATATTTATGCCCGCTATCGTAGAAAAATTCCCGAGTGGTCACCTTGCATCTCTGTTTCAGAGATGCAAATTCTATTCACAGGACGACTTATGCCTCCAACGTTCCTGACGCGTGAAGGTTATCAGAAACTTCAAGAAGAACTCGAGTACCTGCGCACCGTGAAGCGCCAGGAGGTCGCCGAGCGCCTGCACGAGGCGATGGAAGGCGGCGAGTTGATTGAAAATGCCGAGTATGAGGCGGCCAAAAACGAACAGGCCTTTGTGGAAGGGCGTATTCAGGAACTTGAAGTCATCCTGGCTACGGCGCGTATCATTGAGGATGGCGATGGGAAGAAAAAGACCGGTATCGTGCAAATCGGCTCTACGGTGACCATCCAGGAGGAGGGCGCCTCGAAGCCTGAGGTCTATACCATCGTCGGCGCGGCGGAGGCCAACCCACGCGAAGGGAAGATTTCCAACGAATCCCCGATTGGCAAGGCGTTGCTTAACCATCGCGCTGGAGATGAGGTGACCGTGGACGCGCCGGCCGGTTCCTACAAAGTGCGCATTCTAAAGGTTAAGTAACCGAACTGGCTCACGCGGCCCGCGCACCTGCCCGGTAGCAGGCCGCGCGGGCTTTTTTGTTGCCAGAACATTCAATGCTCAAATCGGGGCAGTCTGTTGTCTGGAAAGGTGTTGCGATGACCGAATACACATCTCTCGAGAAAATCCGTCTGGAGAAAATCGAAGCCCTGCGCTCGCAGGGGGTCGAACCGTACCCCACCCGCGCCGAGCGGACTCATACCAGCGCACAGGCTATCGCCGCGTTCGAGGCGGCGGAGAAGGAAGGTCGCGAGGTCGAGGCCACGTTGGCCGGGCGCATTCGCTCCGTCCGCCCGATGGGGAAGATCATCTTCGCCCACATTGAAGACGGCGATGGACGGGTGCAGTTGTTTTTCCGCGCCAATGACCTGGGTGAGGAAAAGATAGAATTCTTCAATAGGATGTTCGACCTGGGTGATTTTATCCAGGCTACCGGCGTGATGTTCCGCACCCGCAC
>RFJH01000021.1 GCA_003694975.1 Anaerolineae bacterium
CGAAGCCCTGCGAGAAGCGGCGGGGCTGTAGCCGCCGTTCCCATATCCATAACCACAAAGGCGCTCCCAAAGCGGAGCGCCTTGTGATTCTCCCGTTTCTCCTTGCTCAGGGAGCCTCCAGGCCATGCGCCTCCAGCAAAGCGATATCGGCCAGCAGGCGACGCGTCGGCCCATCGGCCACAATACGCCCCTCGTCCATGATTACCATGCGAGGGAAGAGTTCTCGCACCATGGCCATATCGTGCGTGGAAACCAGCATGGTGATGGACATTTCCTTCAACAACCGGATCAACGAGCGGCGAGCACGGGGATCGAGGCCGGCGGAAGGCTCATCAAGCACCAAAATCTGCGGGCGCATCGAAAGCACCGTTGCGATGGCAATGCGTTTCTTCTCCCCCATGCTCAAGTGGTGGGAAAGACGGTCCCGATAGGCGCTCATGTGCACCAGTTTCAGCGCTTCATCCACGCGGGCGTGCACTTCCTCCTCCGGCAACCCCATGTGTAACGGTCCGAAGGCCACATCCTCGAAGACGGTCGGTGAGAACAACTGGTCGTCCGGGTTTTGAAAGACCAGCCCCACCATCGCCCGAATGCGCGGTAGATTCTCCTTCGTCAAGGGCAGACCGGCAATGCGAATCTCTCCCTCCCCCTGCAAAATTCCGTTGAGATGGAGCATCAACGTGCTCTTTCCGGCACCGTTTGGGCCCACCAGCGCGACTTTCTCCCCCTGACACAGGTTAAGCGAAACCTCCCGCAGCGCCACATGCCCATCCGGGTAGGAAAAACTCAGGTTCTCAATACGGACGACATCCCCCTCCTCACAACGGACGACCTCCTCCACCATGGGCGGTGTGACCGGATGTGTAATCGGCATACTATAACCTTCCAACGAGTTGAATCAACAAAACCCCGAGCAAAGCCGCCAGGGCAAAAAGGTAATCGCCGCCGCGTAGCACGTGAGGGGCCAGCGTGCGAATCTGCCCCCGATACCCCCGCGCCAGCATGGCCTGATAAATGCGCTCTGAGCGCTCGTAACTGCGCAAGAACAACTGCCCGACCATGTTCCCGGCGACCCGCGCCCGCCACGACACCGTCCCCCCGCCGCGTCGCCCTGGCAGAAGCGCGCTGCGAGCCTGCCGCGCCCGCGTCATCCGCAGCACCTCGTCGGTCAGCACGAACATATAGCGATACAGAAACGCGATCGTGGTCACCAAAAGCGAGGGCAGGTGCAAGTGTTCCAGCGCGTGAAGCAAGTCCGGGAAGCGCGTCGTGGCAATCAGGAGAATCGCCACCTGCACCGAGAGCCAGGCGCGCAGCAACACACTCGCAAAGCGCACCACACCGGCCTCCGTCACCACCAGATGCCAGGGACCGAGATCTCCTTCGAAAAGCGCACGCCCCGGCAACGAAAAGACCGCCGTCACCGCCACCAATGCGAACGGCAACGCCACAAACGAGCGGCGAAACGTGAAGTCCATCCCCAGTCCCGCCAGCGCGTTGCCAAGCAACACCAGCGCCCAGGAAAACGCAAAGGCCGCCCAGGCGCCATCCGGCAAGAGAGCATTCGAGAGGATGAGCCCCACCGTCACCACCACCTTGACGCGCGGGTCCAGGCGATGAATCAGGCTGTTGCCCTCGCGGTAGCGGTCGAAGACGCTATCGTGCATCCGTCCGCTCACATCTCACGCCTGGCCCGTACCAGGCGCGTCAGGAACATCACCACCAACACCACGACGCCGACTCCCACCAGTCCGGCCAAAATGGTCGAAAGCGGCGTCTCTCCCAGGAACGGCAACGTGTACCCGCTCAGAAGATGATAAGGAGCATCCGCGCTACGTCCGAAGAACCCCAGATCCATCGCCACGCGTTCCAGACCATCCGGGTTGGACGATGCCAACGGAGAGAGGACGACCACCAGCACCGAGACCAGCACCCCCGCCAGGACCCAACCGCGTCCGCCTCGCTCCTGACCGGAGCCTGGTTCCAGGACCTCCGGCCTCGTCCTGGCGATGAACGTCAACGCCCCGACCGTGATCAGCGCCTCCCCGATCCCGATCAGCGCGTGGACGCCCAGCATCGCCGGGACGACGATATCCAGCCGCGCCGTCCCGCTCAGCCACAACTGCAACGACGTTGCCAGCGCACCGGTCATCACCGAAAGCCACGCTGCTCCCCCGGCGACCACCAGCCGCGCCCTGGGGCGCAACCGCGCGCCTGCACGATACAGGCCGTAGCCGACCGCCGCCGTCAGCAGCCCCATGTTCAGGATGTTGGCGCCCATTGCCAGCAGGCCGCCATCCTGGAAGAGCAACCCCTGCACGGCAATGACCGCCGTCATCACCAACATCGCAGGCCAGGGGCCAAGCACCATGGCTGCCAGCGCACCGCCCAGGAGATGCCCTGATGTCCCACCGGCGACGGGGAAATTGATCATCTGTGCCGCAAAAATAAAGGCTGCCATGATCCCCATCAAGGGAACACGTTGCTCTCCCATCGCCTGCGTGCGGCGAAGCGCCACCCCCACTACGACCGCCGTCACTCCCCAGCAAAACAACGCCACGCCCAGGCTCAGAAAGCCGTCTGGGATGTGCATAGGTACCGGAACAAAATTCATGGCTTATCCTCCTTTCGTTGACATTCAGGGCAAAGACCGGAAAACGTCAGATGCGTCGCATCCAGGCGAAAACCACTCGTCGCTTCCAACTGCCGCAAGACCTCATCGATCAGCGCATGGTCGATCTGCACCATCCGACCGCAGGCGCGACAGAGAAGATGATGATGCGTATGGCCGGCCAACTCATAGAGCAAGCGTCCGTCCCTCGCGCGCGCCGAAACGACCATTTGCCTCTCTTCCAGGAATTCCAGCGTTCGGTAGACGGTGGCCTCCGTCACGCCGGGCACGGCATGACGCGCTTGTTCGTACACCTCACCGGGGGAGAAGTGTCCTCCCTGATGCAGAATCTGTAAGACGGCCAGACGCTGTGGCGTCATACGGTATCCACGTTGGCGGATCTCGCGCGTGAATTGCTCAATGCAAGTCATCGACATCCTTTCTTTATTGCAAAAAATTGCAATTGCAAGTATATCACAATTATCAGCCATAACCCGGAGGTAAAATTAGGCAAGCACGCAGAAGTTGTCAGAGAAATTCTGCGGAACCCTCCGGCCAGCAAGCGCAACCGGCACAGGAACGGCCCTGATGGGTCTGCGTGCACAAGAACCGGCTACTTCCCCCCCGCCCGAAAGGAGAAAAGACCTTGCAAATCCGCGACCTTGCCAAAGCCACCGGCGTATCACCGAAGACCATTCGTTACTACGAAGAAATCGGCGTCCTCCCACCACCCCGCCGTGCCCCCAATGGCTATCGTATCTACGATGAAGAGGACGTGGCACGCCTGCAACTGGTGGTCGGTGCGCGCCGGCTGGACCTTTCACTGGACGAAATCAAGGAAATCATTGCCCTGCGCGAGCGCGGCGAAGCGCCCTGCCGCGTGCTGCTCGACCGCTTGCGCGAGAAAGCCGATGAAATCGCCGCCCGCATTCGCGAACTGAAGCGCCTGGAAGGCGAACTGCGCCAACTCTACGAACTCGGCCTGACCTTCCCCACCGACGACGTGGAAGGCAAGCACTGCGTCTGTCACCTGGTGAGCGAGGGAGCGCGGTCGGAGGGAGGCAAGCAAGCATGAATCCCCCACTCTCACGTAAACACCTGACGACAGGCCACGCCTGGGTCATTTTGCTCTTCGCGGTGATTGTGTTTCCGTTCCTCTGGCAATGGAGAACGGCCTTCCTGTGGGGGAGGGCCGCCGGCCCTTACCGGTTCTTCGCCGCCCTGGAATGGGTGGTGCTCGCGTCGGCGGGCATCGTTTTCTTTCTCTTCGTTGGCGTGCTGTTCGCCGGGCTGCGCGACCTCATCCGCCGGAAGAAGGAGCGTTCCAGATGGGGGATGGCGCTTTTGCTCCTGTTGGCGGGGCTGCTGCTTACCGCCGCCTCCCTTTCGGCCATCATTACGCCTGTCAGGCCTTTGGACAGCGTGCACGTAGACGGGAAGACGTATCACCTGGCTGCCCTCGGCGCATTGATGGACGTGAACTACGGCTTGTTCGAGTGTCGCGCCGCCGGGTTGACCTGCAAGCAGGTCTACCGCTCGGGGGATTTTTCGCCCCTCAGCGGCCCGAGGGGACAGATACTCTACGACGACGCGAGTGGGACGCTATCCATCGAGATCGCCGGACAGGGCGTGATAAACGAATACCAACCCTGATGTTCGCATTGCAGCGTTCGGGGCCCCTTGACGGCTGAAACAGCAAAATTACCCGTGACGAGGGATGTATTGCACCCCCTCGATGCCCTCAAAGTCCGCGTC
>RFJH01000187.1 GCA_003694975.1 Anaerolineae bacterium
GATGAGCGCATCATCCTCGATCCGGGCATCGGTTTCGGCAAGTCCGTGGAAGATAACCTGGAATTGATCAATCGCCTGGATGAGATCCGCGCTCTGGGCTTCCCTGTTCTCCTGGGGCCCTCACGAAAATCGTTCATCGGCTATACCCTCGATCTGCCCCCCGATCAACGGGTCGAAGGCACCGCGGCAGCCGTCGCGGTGGGCATCACGCGCGGCGCGGACATCGTGCGCGTCCACGATGTGGAAGTCATGACGCGCGTGGCGAGGATGACCGACGCCCTGGTTCGCCGGAGAGCATGAAGCGCCTTGCCGGCGCCAAGCCGTTCTATGAGCGCCCCCTTCTTTCCCATCCTGCGCCGCCGCCTGAAACGCCGTGCCCGTGAACGCGACCGGTCGCAGGGGCGCCTCCGCCGCCTCGCGCTGGGATTCGCTTATGCCCTCAGCGCGCTCCTTGCCTTCCTCACCCTCGGCGGGGCCTGGCTCTACGCCGACCTGACGCGCGATCTCCCCTCCATTGAAACTCTGCCTCTCCTGCTCAGTCCACCTGACGGCGCGCTTCTCCAGCCCACCCGCCTCTACGACCGCACCGGCGAGCACTTGCTGCTGACCCTTGCTCCCACCGAAGGGCCGCGTCGCTACATTCCCCTTGACCCTCAAAACCCCCAGCACCTTCCCCGCTCCCTGGCCGACGCGACCATCCTCCTCGCCGACCCGGATTTCTGGGAGCATCCCGGCTATCTGCTGAGCGACTGGCAGGATCCGAATGCTCATCCTACTATTGCCCAGCGTCTGGTCGCCGATCTCCTGTTGTGGGATGAGCCGCCGTCCATTCGCCGTGCCCTCCGCGAGCGCCTTCTGGCCGCACAGATCACGGCGCGCTATGGCCGCACTCAAGTCCTGGAATGGTACCTGAATAGCACCGACTACGGCCATTACGCCTACGGCGCGGAAGCCGCAGCCCGTCTCTACCTGCACAAATCCGCCACGAATCTGACCCCAACGGAATCCGCTCTCCTGGCTGCCATCTCTCAAGCCCCGGCGCTGAATCCCCTCGATGCACCCCAGGTGGCCTACGAGCGTGCTCTGGAGGTCGCCCAGAAGATGTTCGTGAGGGGGATACTCTCCGAGCCACCACCGCCCCTCACCCTCCCCCCATCGAAGGGCAGCGCCTCTCCGGCGCAGGGCATGAACCCCGCGCCGGCCTTCACGCGTTTCGTCCTGAGCCAGTTGTCTCAGCGTTACGACCGCGCCCGTCTGGAGCGCGGTGGCCTGCGTATCGTCACCACCCTGGACTATGACCTGCAGTTGCAGGCCGCTTGCGCCGTGCAGACCCAGGTCAATCGCATGGCCGGCGATACGCGCGAGGTGCTCGCGGCAGACGGTCAGCCGTGTCGGCTGGCACACGACCTACCTCCTCTGCCTCCACAGACTGAAGGACAGCAGGTAAAGGCATCGGCGGTAGTCCTTGACCCGCGCAATGGTCAGGTCCTGGCACTGGTCGGGGAGACGGGGCCGGAGGGTGAAACGGCCTCCTTCGATGCGCACACGTCAGGGTCTCTGCTCGTTCCGTTCATCTATCTCACCGGCTTCACGCGCGGGCTGGGGCCGGCATCGTTGCTCTGGGACATACCTGGGGTCGCGACCGTCCAAAACGCAGACGGGCGCTATCATGGTCCGATGCGCCTGCGGATGGCCCTGGCGAACGATTACCTTGTCCCGGCAGCGCAGGTGCTTGCGCAAATGGGAGAGGAAAACGTCCGGCGGACGATGGAGTCGTTCGGATTGGCGTTCCCGCCCGAATCCGACCTGTTGTCCGGCGCCGCGCTGTTTACGCCGGTGGAAATCGGGGGGGCATATGGAGTCTTTGCCACGCAAGGGATACGCTACGGGCAGAAAGTGGACGGGGAGAGTTTACAGGCGGTGGGCACGCTGCGGGTGGAGAGCGTAGATCATGCCCTGTGGCTGGATTGGAGTGAGCCGGAGGGACAGGCGGTGGTGACGCCGCAACTGGCTTATCTGATGACACACGTCCTGAGCGACGAGACGGCGCGCTGGCCGAGCCTGGGCTATCCTAATCCTCTGGAGATCGGGCGTCCGGCAGGGGCGAAGACGGGGCAGACGTTTCGCCTGACCCCTGAGGGGGGCGTGGAAACCGGTCCGGAGGCCTGGGCTGTCGGATATACCCCGCAACGAGTGGCTGTGGTCTGGATGGGGGGCGAAGAGGGAAATCCCGGCGTACAAACGCCTGCCGGCCTGTGGCACGCGCTGATGCGGTACGCCGTCCGCAATCTGCCCCCCGAAGGTTGGGATGCGCCCCCCGGTGTGACGACGATGGAGGTTTGCGACCCATCCGGGCTGTTACCCACCGCAGACTGTCCCAACGTGGTGCAGGAGGTCTTCCTGAACGGCAACGAGCCGCAACAAGTGGATACCCTCTACCGCACCTATGAGGTGAACCGCGAGACAGGGCTTCTGGCCACGATCTTCACGCCGCCGCAACTGGTGGAGGAGCGCGTGTACATGGTCGTACCGCCGGAAGCGGAGGCCTGGGCGAGATCGGCAGGGGTGGAGACTCCTCCCAAAGCCTATGATGCCATCCAGCAACGACCGCGCGATCCCGATGCACACATCACGTCACCGGCCATGTTCGCCGATTTGCGAGGTGTGGTGACCATTACAGGTACGGCAGCAGGGGAAGGCTTCCAGGCGTATCGTGTACTGGTAGGACAGGGGCTGAATCCGCAGGCATGGGTACAGATTGGCGAGGAAAGGCACGAGCCGGTCGAAGAGGGCGTGCTGGCCGAGTGGGATACCAGCGGTCTGAGCGGGCTGTATGCCGTGCAACTGGTGGTGATGCGCGAGGAGCAGCGCGTCGAGACGGCGGTGGTTCAGGTCAACGTGGATAACGAGCCGCCGCGAGTGAATTTGCTCTACCCTAAAGGAGATGAACATCTCAAGTATATCGAAAATCGCCAGGTGACGTTTCAGGTGCAGGCCGATGACAACATGTCCCTGGCGGAGGTCGCTTTTTACGTGGACGGGGACCCGGTGGGGGTTCTGAACCAGCCTCCCTTCACACTCACGTGGCTTTCCCATCTCGGCAAACACACCTTGCGCGTTGTCGCCCGCGACCGAGCCGGGAATCAGGCCGCCGTCACGGTGCGCTTTGAAATCACACGCTGAACGCTCACGCCTGGCGCATCCAGCGGCGGACGGCTTCGTCGGGGTGATGATGGCTGCGCATAGCCCTCAGGAGTTCCGTCGGCTCCTCGGCGCAATGGATGCTCTCGCGGTGTTCGCGGAAGATGAACCCCTCCTCCACGGCGTGATCGAGAGCAGACAGGAGGGGATCGAAATAGCGGCGCACGTTCAATAGCCCGATTGGCTTGCGATGCACGCCGATTTGTGCCCAGGTCAGCGCCTCGAACAACTCCTCGAATGTGCCGAGGCCGCC
>RFJH01000188.1 GCA_003694975.1 Anaerolineae bacterium
CAGCAGCCCTTTGGCGTCGGCGGGGGTACCCGGGGCGACGACCTTCAGGCCGGGGAAGTGGGCGAAGACGACATCCGGGGTCTGGGAATGGGTGGCGCCGAGTTGACGTCCGCCGCCGCCGACGGTGCGGATGACGAGCGGCAGGGTGAACTGGCCACCGAACATGTAGCGCAGTTTGGCCGCTTCGTTGACGATGTGGTCCATGGCGGCGAAGGCGAAATTGATGGTCATCAGTTCGGCCACCGGGCGCAGGCCGGTCAACGCGGCGCCGATGGCCGATCCCACGATGACGGCCTCGGCGATGGGGGTATCGCGCACGCGTTCGGGGCCGAAGTGGTCGTAGAAACCTTTGGTGACGGCATACGTCCCGCCCCACACGCCCACTCCCTCCCCCATGATGAAGACGTTGGGATCACGCTCCATCTCCTCCCAGAGGGCCTGGGAGATGGCCTCTCGCATGGTGATACGCGTCATGGCAGAGCCTCCTGCGCATCGGCGTAGACGTCCGACCAGAGTTCTTCGGGGGCCGGCTCCGGGCTGGATTCGGCGAAGCGGACGGCCTCCTCGGTCTCTTCGGCGGCGCGGGCCTCCAGGGCATCGAGTTCCTCTTCGGTCGCCAGGGACTCTTGCAGCAGATGGGCGCGGAAGCGACCGATGGGATCGCTTTCCTGCCATTTCTGCACCTCGGCCTTCTCGCGGTAGCGCTCCGGGTCGCCCATGGAGTGGCCGCGGAAGCGATAGGTAATCACCTCCAGGAAGTAGGGCCCCTTGCCGGAGCGCACGCGGCGGAACGCCCGGCGCGCCTTCTCGTAGACGGCGAGGACATCCATGCCATCCACGGCGTCGTTGGGGATGCCGTAGCCGTTCGCCTTGCGACGGATCTCGCTCACCGCCGAGGCGCGTTCGACGGCGGTCCCCATGCCGTAGCGGTTGTTCTCGCAGACCCACAGCACGGGCAGGTTCCAGACTTTGGAAAGGTTGAGGGCCTCATGGAAGAAGCCGATGTTCGTCGCGCCGTCGCCGAACATGCAGAGGGTCACCGCGTCGCGACCGGCGTAAAGGTCGCCCAGGGCCATGCCGGCGGCGATGGGCAGGTGCGCCCCGACGATGGCGTGGCCGCCCCAGAAGTTCTTCTCCACGTCGGCCATGTGCATCGAGCCGCCCTTGCCCTTCGAGCAGCCGGTCGCCTTGCCGAGGAGTTCGGCCATCACCACTTTCGCCGGAATGCCGACGTTGAGCGCCACGCCGTGGTCACGATAGGCGGTGATGACGCGGTCCTGGGGTTTCCGGGCCGCAATCAGGCCGGTCGAGACGGCCTCCTGGCCGATGTAGAGGTGCAAAAAGCCGCCGATCTTGCCTTGCTGGTAGAGTTCCGCGGCGCGCTCCTCCACACGCCGGATGAGGACCATCTGGTAGTACATTTCGTGCAACTGCTCTTTTTTCATCAAGCACTTCCTTAAAGGATTATTCTTGCAAGCGGCGATTATATCAGATATTTTCTGTCCAAATTACTCGCCTGCCGCGCGCCCCACAGGCAACGGTTTGGTGTAAAATAACGCCATCAGGAACGCCATTCCCAGGGAGAGACGATGAACTGGCTTGCAGGAAACAAGAACAGGCGCAAGGTCCGGCAATTGCTCAAAATCATCCAGTTTGATAAACCCGAAAAGCGCAAACAGGCCGCGCAAGCCTTGCTCCAGATGGGTGCGGAGGCGGTCGAACCGCTGATCGAGGAACTGGGCGACCGCGACGCGACCCGCAGGAAACTGGCTGCGCAGGCGCTGAAGCGACTGGGGACCATCGCCCTGCCCTCCCTGTTGAGTTCATTGCGCAACGCATCGCCACCCATCCGCCGGGAAATCTGCGCCGTGCTGGGCAACATCGGAGATCGGGAGACCACCTCTGCCCTCTTGCAAGCGCTGCGAGACGAAGACGAAACCGTGCGCGCCGCAGCCGCCTCCGCCCTGGCCACCCTCGGCGACCCGCAAGCCGTCACCCCCCTCGTGGCCGCCCTGAGCGACCCCGCGCCCGACGTCCGCATTGCGGCGGTCACCGCCCTCGCCCGTTTTCGTGCTCCTCAGACCTTCGTCAACATGGCCGACTTGCTGGAGGACGCGGAGGCCAGAGTCCGCATGGCCGCCGCCAAAGCACTGGGCGAGACGCGACATCCCGCCGTGGTCCCCTATCTGGTCAACGCGTTACGGGACACAGGATGGTGGTACGAGCAAGAAGAGCCTGTGCAGCGGTTGATGGGAATCATCGAGACGTTTGGCGTGGTCGCCCTGGAACCGCTGATGGAGGTGGCCCACGATAAAGAACCTATGACGCGGCGCTACGCCATCCGGTTACTCGGCAAACTGAAGCATCCGCGCGCCCTGGAAACCTTTCAAATGGCGCTTTACGACACCCATTATGATGTAGCCTCCGCCGCCCTCGAAGCACTGACCGACTTCGGCGAGCAGGCCATCCCCATCTTCGGCGAGGCCCTCTCCAGCCCGAACGATTGGATCCGCCAACTGGCGGTCACCGGCCTGCGCGAGATCGGCTCGGAACAGGCCGTAGCCCTGCTCATCGAGGCGCTGGACGATCCCTCTGCCAGTGTGCAAAGCGAGGCCGTGCAGGCGCTGGGACAACTAAGAGCCGCCCAGGCGCTGCCGGCTCTGCGCGCGCTGGCCACCGGTCACAGCGACCGCGAGGTCGCCCGCCTGGCACGAGCCGCCGTGGCACGCATCGAAGCCGATCTCCAGACCGGCTTCATGCCATCTCAAAGACAACCTTGATCGCCCTCTCGCGGCCTTTGTGAGTCGCCACGTCAATGGCGCGCCGGTATTCCGTCAGGGGGAAGCGGTGCGTGATCAGGCCTTCGATATCCAGTTTCCCGGCGCGATAGAGATCGTAGATCCACTCGTAGGTATGCCGCGTCTCCCCGTTCCAGGTATCCATGCCGTGGCCATACGTGCCGACCAGGTCCACCTGATGATACCAGATGGGGGTCAGGTCTACTTTGGGCATGGGGGCCATGTGTGCGCCAATCATGACGACCTTACCGCCGGCACGCACCCAGCGCAGGGCGTCGTTCGTGGTGCGCGGGTTGGCGACACAATCGTAAATAATATCGAAGCCACCGATGACCACGCCCTTGTTCAACGGAGCGGAGTAGAACGTGCCGCCTGTGAGACGGGCAATCTCCTCGTAGCGCACCCCACCGCGCAGGATGTGATTCGCACCCAGTTTCTCTGCCATCTCCTGTTGATGCGGATGACGGGCGATGACGGTAATCTCCACGTCCGGGACGAGGGCGCGCAGAGCCATGACCGTCACCAGGCCGATAATCCCCGCACCGATGACCAGCACCTTTGCCCCTTCCTGCGGCGGGAAGCGCATCACACCATGTACGCCGACGGAAATCGGCTCGGCCAACACGGCCTGCTCAAGAGAGAGAGCCTCGGGGACAGGATGTACTGCCGTCTCATGCGTGACGTAGGTGTCTCCAAAACCGCCGCCGACGCCGCGCGGCCCCGGGTCGGACCTGTGAATGCAAAAAGGATGATTCCCTTCCTGGCAGTAGCGACACTTCGGCTCGATCTCCAGGGTCTCGCAGTTCGCGCCTTCGAAGTGTGTGTCCATCAGAACGCGGTCGCCCACTTTGAAGCGCGTCACGCCTTCGCCAACCTCAATCACTTCACTGACCACCTCGTGCCCGAGGTAGAAGCGCTCGGTGGCAGGCAGCGCGGCGGGCGCGATGGACGGGTCGGCGTGGACGAAGAGGAGGGAGAGGTCCGAAGCGCAGATACCACACATGAGATTGCGCAGGCGCAGCCAGCGTGGGCCGGGGAGAGGCGGATCGGGCAACTCGGCGACGCGAGCCGCCGAGAGCGGCGTCCATACAAAATCCGGCCAAAGGGGCGAGAGAGCCTTGGTCAGCAAGACGCGGGGGATGTCTTTATCCACATAGATGGTGCGCATAAGAGGCTCCGGGGAACGCGAGTGTGAAATCAAGACTCCCGCCGCGCGGCGGGAGTCTCTTAAACAGGCGGGCAAATCAGGAAGTCCTGCGACCGCCCTTGAGTTCTTCCTGCAATTTGGCGAGGGCGTCCCAATCGCCTTTAGCGGCCAGTTTTGCCTGCTCGATCCATGTGCCGGCGTCCATCATCTGATAACCAGCAGCATCGAGGATGGCGTTCACTTTCTCCACACCGGCCTCGATCAAGTCGGCGTAGGTGGTAATCCCTTCTGCTTTGAGCACCTCGGCCACCTTGGGGCCAATGCCTTCGATCTTCGTCAGGTCGTCCGCGGCTTTTTCGCCTTCTTTTTCGGCCTTGCGGCTGACCAGGTAGCCGATGATGACGATGAGCACGAAGAGCGCCAGCGCCAGGTAGAGCAACCAGGAAAGGTCGCCCCCTCCTGCACCTTCGGAAAGAATGAGAGCAAACATCGCTTGACCTCCTTAATTTCGTTGTCGAGTATGGGTGCGGTAAATATACGTCAGAGAGGGATTTCTGTCAAAGGGGATGGCTACGGCCTACGGTCTACGGTCTATGGTCTATGGTCTACGGTCTATGGTCTATAGTCTATGGCCTAGACGCTCACTCCATCCAGGTCACGCGGTCCTCGAAGCCCGGGCGGTTGGGAGGGGATGATTCCGAGACGGGGTAACCGATGTAGAGAAAAGCGATCAGGTGTTGGTCTGCCTGGAAGCCGAGGAACTCTTTGACCATCGGATCGTAGGCCGGGCCGCCGGTGCGCCACTTCGCGGCCAGTCCCAGGGCGTGGGCAGCGAGCAAGAGGTTCTGGCACGCCGCCGCGACCGCGCACACGTTCTCGATTTCCGGCAGGCGTGCATCGGTGGGCTTGTCCACGCCGACGGCAATCACCACAGGAGCGCGCAGAGGCTTCGAGGCCTCTTTTTCCAGAGCCACCTCGGGCACATCGGGGTTCCGGCGTTTCAAGGACTCGGCCAGCACGCGGCCCAGGCGTTCGCGCCCTGCACCGGTCAGGACAACGAAGCGCCACGGACGCACCCGAAAGTGATTCGGCGCCTGGACCGCCGCGTCGAGGAGACGCTCGATCATCTCACGCGGCACCGGGTCAGGGCGCACATCACCGATTGATTGACGGGTGTGAATCGCTTCCAAAGCATCCACGAGAAACCTCCCAAAAAAACCGCATAAGGCACGGGCCTCCGGAGCATGCACGCTCTCGGAGGCCCAAAGTTTACGCGCGGTGCTTCAACGCCGCGTGCGCCGCCGCCAGGCGGGCGATGGGCACGCGGAACGGCGAGCAGGATACATAGTTGTTCCCTACGAGATGGCAAAACTCAATGGAGGCCGGGTCGCCGCCGTGCTCGCCGCAGATGCCCACTTCCAAGTCGGGGCGCGTGCGGCGGCCTTCTTTCACCGCGATCTCCATCAGTCGGCCTACACC
>RFJH01000022.1 GCA_003694975.1 Anaerolineae bacterium
ATGTCGGCGAGTTCTTTGATGCGGCGGTTGGCGTAGATGACTTTTCCGTAGGGGTCGCCCATGATCAGGCCATCGTGCAGGGATTGGATCAGGGCTTCAATGCGGCGCGTCTCCTCTTGAAGACGCATGTCGCTTCGAGCATAAAGGACGGCGTTTTCGATGGCCATGGTGGCGTGGTTGGCGAAACTGACCAGCAGTCTGATCTCGTCTTCGCTGAAGACGTGGGGTTCTTTGCGATAAACCAGCAGGGCGGAGGGCGGAGCGTGCTGGGTGTTGAGGGGGACGGCCAGTAACGAACGGTATCCTTCGGCACGGGCGCGCGGACGTTGCACGGCGAAGGAGGGGTCGGTTTCGGTGTCGCTGACCTGAACGGGTTTGCGGCTTCTCAGAGCGCGCATGGAGACGGAGAACGGTTCGCTGGGCTGAATGGCGAGTTGCTCGGTATAACGCTTCGAGAGGCCGCGGCTGGCGCGAATGCGGAAGACGCCGTGCTGTTCATCCAGGGCGACGATGGCACACATTTTTACGTTGAGCAAGCGCCCTACCTGCTCGAGGATGCGATTGAGGACGGTTTGAGGGTCGAGGGAGGAGACCACGGCACTACTGGTCTCGAGCAGAGTGGCCTGTTCCTGGATGCGGGCTTTGATGGCCTGTTCCATGCGCAGGATGGTGCGGATGAGGTGGCCGATCTGGTCATCGCGCTCGGCCAGGTAGGTGAGTTGACGACGTTCTTCTGGGCCGATCTCACGTCCCTCACCGATGGCCTGACTGATAGAAGCCAGGTGTTCGATGGGGAGAATGACGCGGCGACTCAGGACTATCCAGATGAAGAGGCCAACGACGAGCAGGGTGGCGAACGCTCCCAGGGCGAGCCGCCGAATGGTGTTCTGAGTGGCGAAAGCGACGTCGGTTGGACGGCTGATGATGACAGCCCAGCCCGCGCTGGGGATGGGGGCGTAGGTGTAGAGGCGCTCCTCACCGGCGGCGTCCCTCGCGATGACCGAATCGGTTTTTCCGGCCAGGGCGTCGAGATAGATTCCCGGGAGGATGTCTGCGGCGTTTTTCAGCAGGAGGTCCGGGTCGGGATGGGCAATGACCTGCGCGTCGGCGTCCAGGATGATGGCCTGGAAATCCTCTTCGGGGCGATGACCGGCGACGATTTCGACCAGACTCTGGCTCAGGCTTTCGAGTTTGATGTTCGTGGCGACCAGCCCCAGAAAGTGCCCGTCTTCCGACCATAGCGGCATGACGGCGGTGGCGACCGGTTGTTGGGTGGTGGGGGAGATACGGCCTTTCGAGACCAGCGATTGCCTGGTTCGACGAGCGCGCTGATAGTACTCACGGAAGGAGAAGTCCACGCCCAGGGTGGAACCGGGGCCGGTTGGGTAGTGGTAGAGCATGATGCCACTCTCGTCCAGGCGGTAGACCAGGTTCACGTCCGGGCGCGTGTTCAGGACGACGCTGAAGAGGGCCTCCATTTCATCGATATTGCCCTCCACCACGCCGGGGTAGGCGCCGAGTTGTTCCACGGCTTTGAGCGCGTTGGAGATGGTGATATCGGTCTCCTGGGCGATGGCGCGCGCCAGAGAGAGGTCGTTGGCGCGGACATCGGCCTGGATATGCTGGCCGATCACCTGATTGAAGATGACTAGCGCGATCAGGAAGGGGACGGTGAGCAGCAGGTATAGTCCCAGAAGTTGGAGGCCGAGATCGCGGCTTGGGTAAAGCAGGCGGCGCATGGTCATTTCACGAGGCGGCAAAGGCGCTCAGAATGCGGGCGACGTGGCGAGCATGCTTCAGATAGAGGTCAATGCGGATGTTCTCGTTCGGCGCGTGGGCGCGCGTACCGGGGTAACCCAGACCGGCGGTGGCGACGGGTAGGCCGAGATCGTGGACGAAGGGGTAATTCGGCCCGGAGCCGCCGGTCATGGGCACTTTTTGCATCGGCACACCGTAAACCTCTTCGGCGGTCTTGACGACGATCTGGACAAAGGGGTCATCGGGGTCGGTGCGGGCAGGGGGTTCGCCGCCGAGGAGTTCAACATGTACATCAGAGAACCCTTCCGCATCAAGGTGGGCGCGCAGTTGCTCGAAGACCTGCTCCGGTCGCTGGTCGGGGACGAGGCGGAAGTCCACCTTGGCGGAAGCGCGGGCGGGGAGGACGGTCTTTGCGCCCGGCCCCTGATAGCCCGAGGTCAGGCCGCAGATCGTGCAGGTCGGTTCGAAGACCTCGGCGAGACGCAACTCGAGACCCCCTTCCAGACCTTTCAGGAACTCCTGTACCCCAAAGCGAGAGCGGTACTCTTCCGCGACCTCGGGCAGGGCCGCCATCAATTCGCGATCGCGCGGCGAGGGCGGTTTGACGGGGTCGTAGAAGCCCGGAATGCGGATGCGCTCATCCGGCCCTTTCAGGCTGCGGAGCGCCCAGACGAGGCGCCAGGCGGCGTTGGGGAAGATCGAGCCGCCCAGGCCGGAGTGCACGTCCACCGAGGCGGTCTCGACGGAGAGTTCCACGTAGCAGATGCCGCGCAGACCGAGGTATTGCATGGGCACTTCGCGATGGTCCACGCCGCCGAACTCCCACAGGCAGGCATCCGCTTTCAGTAGATCGGTGTGTTGACGGATGAATTCGTGCAGGTGGACGCTGCTGGTCTCCTCTTCACCCTCGATGATGAACTTGACATTGCAGGGGAGTTCGCCCTCTGTGGCGAGGAGGGCATCCAGAGCGAAAAGGCGACTGACGATGTGCCCTTTGTCGTCACTTACGCCGCGTCCGTAGAGTTTGCCGTTGCGCAGGCTTGGCTCGAAAGGCGGGGTATCCCATTCCTCAAGAGGTTCAGGCGGCTGGACGTCGTAGTGATTGTAGAAGAGCAAGGTTTTCTCGCTCCTGCCTTTCCGTTCGGCGAAGACGACCGGCGCGCCGCCGGTAGGCAGGATGGAGACCTGGAAGCCGCGTGAGCGCAGCATCTCGCCAACCAGGGCGGCACACTCTTCCAGCCCCAGATTTTGAGCGGCGATGCTCGGTTGCGCAACCAGGCGCGAGAGTTCGTCCAGGCTGCGGTCCAGGTTCGCTTCGAGGTACGCGTCTACACGTTGGAAATCGGTCATGGTTAATCTCCGTTCAAGAGAGTCAAGGGTGAAGTAACCAGTTTATCGAGAGGGAGCCGGAGTAGGCGAAAAGGAGCATTTTGATGATTTGTCCGGGCCAGCACCACAGGAGGAATTTGTGCAGGGGGATTTTCAGGGCGCCGGCGGCGATGCCGACCAGGTCGAAGAACGGGTTGGGGATGGCGGCCAGGATGAGGATGACCGGTCCGCCATAGCGTTGTACCCAGGGGACGATTTTGTTGTAAATATCGGCGCGTTCGACGACTGCCTGTCCACCGAAGCCTGCCAGGTAGCCGGAGAGTTCGCCCAGGGCGCCGCCCGTGCCTGCGGCCAGGGCCACACCCACCGGGTGGAAGACGCTTCCCATGGCAAAGACCACGGCCAGGCCGGGCAAGGGGATCAGGACGGTGGCATTCGAGAGCAAGGCAAGGAGGAAAATGCCCGGGTAGCCGTAAGCAGCCAGGTGACGTGCCTGCTCGCGTATGCTGATGAGGTAAATGGTCAGACCGAGGGCGGTGAGGAGGGCGGCGACGCGCAGGATGGTCTGGCGGCGGGTGCTCATAGGGAATGGGTGTCCAGCAGGCGCTCGATGCGCGCGACGACCATGTCCAGGGCGGTGGTGTTGAAGCCGCCTTCGGGGATGATGATGTCGGCGTAGCGTTTGGATGGCTCGACGAATTCCAGGTGCATGGGGCGCACGGTGGTCAGGTATTGTTTGATAACCGATTCGGTCGTCCGACCGCGCTCGGTGAGATCGCGTTGCAGGCGGCGAATGAAGCGCAGGTCGGCATCGGTATCAACAAAGATTTTGATATCAAAAAGTTCGCGCAGAGCCGGTTCGACGAAGATGAGGATGCCTTCTACCAGGATCACCGGGCGTGGGGCGACGGTGTAGGTGCGGTCGGTGCGGCTGTGGGTGGTGAAATCGTAAATCGGCACCTGGACCGGCTGGCCGTTTTTGAGTTGCTTGATGTGCTGGATGAGGAGGTCGGTTTCCAGGGAGTTGGGGTGGTCGAAGTTGACCTCGGCGCGCTGCGCGGGTGGCAGGCCGCTCAAGTCTTTGTAGTAGGCGTCGTGTTGCAGGAAGGCGATGCGTTCCGGGCCGACGCGCTGCAGGATGCTTTGGGCAACAGTCGTCTTGCCGGAGCCTGAGCCACCCGCGATGCCGATGACCAGAGGAAGGCGGTCTGTCATGCTGACATTATATCGCGAGTGGCTAATAAAAAACTTCCCGGCCACCTGACCGGGAAATTTTGCCTTACATGCCGACCATGTAGGCCAGGCCGACGGTGCCCGGCCCGGCGTGGGTGCCGATTACCGGGCTGACCTCGGAGAAGATGCTCTCAACAGGGTTGAACATCTCGCTGGCCTTGTCCAGTAGTTCGCGCGCTTCTTGCGGGGCGTTGGCGTGCAGGGTAGCCAATCGCACGGGGGATTTGCCTTCCACGTGTTCCCCAATAACTTCTAAAAGGCGCTTGAGCGCTTTGCGCTTGGTGCGGATGCGTTCCACGGCCTCGACACGCCCGTCAATGATAGCCAGGAGGGGTTTCAGATTCAAAGCGGAGCCGAGGAAACGTTGCGCACCGCCAATGCGACCGCCGCGATGGAGAAACTCGAGCGTATCTACAACGAAATAGACACCGGTGTGCTGGCGTGCTTTTTCAGCGATGGCTTTGCATTCGGCCAGACTGGCGCCCTCCGCCGCGGCGCGCGCCGCGCTCAGAACGTGAAAACCCATTGCCATCGCGGTTGACTGGGAATCGACGATTTCCACTTTGTCTTTGCCGCTATTCAAAGCATCTCTTGCCTGCAAGGCGGATTGGATGGTTCCGGAGAGTTTCGATGAGATGAAAATGCCCAGCACGTCGTATCCCTCTTCAAGTAGTCGCGTGAAGGCTTTTTGCATGGCTGCAGGTGTGACCTGGGAGGTGGTAGGCATCTGTTTGGCCGTCTTGAGGCGGTTGTAGAATTCTTCGGGCTGAATATCCACGCCGTCTTCGAGCGTTTCTTCCCCCCAAATGAGGAGTTGAGGCAGGATTGTGAGATGATATTTCTTGACCAGTTCTTCCGGAAGGTAGGCAGTACTGTCGGTGACTATGGCAACAGGAGCCATTTTTTCCTCCAAAATCGAATAAGATAGCACAACACGATTGCGATTATCTAAACCCGTATTTCGCAGCGAAGTTGCGGCTTTGTGATGGTATAATTTTTTCACTTCTTGCGCAAGGCTGCACAATTTTCACCATCGAGGAACCCGCCTTTGGCTTTCAACCCTATTGATTGGCTGCTTGGGCTTTTTTCGCTTGACATCAGCATTGACCTGGGTACCGCAAATACCCTGGTCAATGTTCGCGGGAAGGGCATTGTCATTAACGAGCCTTCCTGGGTGACGATTGACAAGCGCACTCGCCAGCCTCTGGCGATTGGTCAGGAGGCCAAAGAGATGGTGGGGCGGACGCCGCGCGATGTCGTTGTTGTGCGTCCGCTTCGGGATGGTGTGATTGCCGAATTTGACGTTACCCAGATCATGCTGGAATACTTTATTGGCAGAGTACACGAGCAAAGTGTTGTGCCGTTGCCGCGCCCACGTGTGGTCGTGGGTATACCGGCGGGCGTAACCGAGGTTGAGAAACGCGCCGTCTATGATGCGACGATGGCAGCCGGAGCGCGCCAGGCGTTCTTGATCGAGGAGCCGATCGCGGCTGCCCTGGGTGCAGGGTTGCCGATTGGTGAGGTGCGCGGCAGTATGGTGGTGGATATCGGCGGGGGGACGACGGAAGTTGCCGTCCTGTCCATGAGTGGCGTGGTGGCCTCTCGTTCGTTGCGCGTGGCCGGGGATGAGATGGATCAAGATATCATCCACTATTTGCGCAACAAGTACAATTTACTGGTTGGCCAGGGAATGGCCGAGCGCATCAAATGGGAGATCGGCTCTGCCTACCCCCTGCCGACGGAAAAGACAATGGAGGTGCCGGGGCGAAATCTGGTGACCGGCCTGCCGGAGACCATCGAGGTCTCGTCGGTTGAGATTCGCGAGGCGTTGGCCGGGTCAGTGCAGGTGATTGTGGATACCGTCCGTGATGCGCTGGACGAAATGCCCCCGGAGATTATTGCTGACTTGATGGATATCGGAATTTGCCTGGCTGGGGGAGGTGCGCTCTTGCAAGGTCTCCCCGACCGTCTGGCCGATGAGTTAAATCTGCGCGTGTGGTTGGCGGAGGACGCCATGACCTGCGTGGTGCGTGGTGCGGCGATGATCTTTGAGGACTTCGATAACCTCAGCCACTATCTGGTCGGACTGGAACGCGGCGGCGGTCGGCGGAGAGGCTGAGCGCCGGAGTGTATACTATTGGTATGTTGTTTCGTTTCCCTGCAAAACGGCGTTTGGCGCGCATGGTGATTGCCCGGTGAGGCGCTTGCCTCCCCGGCCTGGCGCGGTTTTTGCAGTGGAGATGTCCTATGAATGAGTTTTTTGGCCGTTCGTTACAAACGACGATTATTTTCCTGGTGGTAGGGGGGATCATGGCGTTGGCACTGGGGGGGTACTTCAGTTCGGTTTCGTATCGTTTGAGTGACGCCCTGGTGGGCATTCAGGCGTGGTTTTCCAGCCGCTATATGGCGATACAGGATTTCCTCACCGCTCCGCGTGATGTCATCTCGCTGCGCCAACGGAACGCACAACTGGAGGCCGAGGTTGCTCGTTTGCAGACTCAGGTGATCGAATTGCAGGAGCAAGTGACCGAGAGGGAGATCCTGGCCGCGCTGGTGGACTTCTCGCGCGCCAATCCGGAGAGCACCTACAAGGCCGCCGCCGTGATCGGACGTGACCCCAGCCCGTTCCTCCATTACATTATCATCAATCGCGGCTCCAACGATGGTATTCGGCGTGGTATGCCCGTAGTCACCGATCGTGGGCTGGTTGGCCGTGTGGATGCCGTCATCGCCGATGCGGCGCGCGTACAACTGATCACGGACCCGGCTTCGGCGATTAATGTGCATTTGCAGAACGCCGATACGGATGCCATGCTGTTGGGGTCGCTTACGGGGGATCTCTCCCTGGATATGATTTCTCAGGATGTGGTCGTGGAGCCGGGCGATGTTGTGTTGACCTCTGGGCTGGGCGGCGATTTTCCCGCCGACCTTTTGGTGGGGCAAGTGGTCAACGTGCGTAAGCGCGATTACGAACTTTTCCAGCAAGCGACGGTCCAACCCGTTGTGGATTTTGCCCGTCTGGAAATCGTGTTGGTGATTACCAATTTCAAACCGGTGGACATTACCCCGCTGATCCCGGAAACGACGCCCTGATGAAGGAGTTACTCGCTTTTCCCATTCTCGTCCTGGTGGCCATTGTGCAGATGGCAGTTGTAGGGCGAATTACGTTGCTTGCGGGCAGCGCCGACCTGATGTTGCTTGTCCTGGTGGCCTGGGCGTTGCAACCACAGGTTGCTACGGCGTGGCACTGGGCTATTGCGGGGGGTGCCCTGGTAGGTTTTGCTTCTCGTCTCCCCTGGGCAATCCCTCTAGGCAGTTATTTGCTTGTCGTCGCTGCAGCGCGCTTGCTGCAACGTCGCGTCTGGGAAGGCCCTCTTCTGGCAATGTTCACGGTGACGTTTCTGGGAACGTTGCTGTTTCATCTGTCCTCTCTCATTGCGCTTCGCCTGACAGGCACGCCACTGAGTGTGGGTGATGCGCTGGGATTGGTTATCCTGCCAAGTGTGTTGCTTAATCTGTTGTTGTCTATACCGGTCTTCTTCTTTATCCGTGATTTCGCGCGTTGGGTTTACCCTGTGGAGGAAGAATGAGCACCGTTTCTGCTCAACGAGTGCACCTTCAGACCTGGCGGCTCGTCGCAGTGTACGTGGTGGTGGTATTGCTGTTCCTGGCGCTGGGCGCGCGCCTGGTAACGTTACAGGTCTTCCAGGCCGAGGATTGGATGGCTTCGGCGGTGGAGAATTACACTCGCGTCATTAGCGTCCCTGCGCCGCGCGGCATCATTTATGACCGCAATGGGTACGTCCTGGCACGTAACATTGCTTCGTACAACATTGTGATTACGCCGGCGTATCTGCCGGATGACCCAGGGGATGTTCAACGTATTTATCGAGAACTGGCCGCTCTGACCGGTGTGCCGGTTAACAAGGGCACGGTGGAGGATGCGAAACGCATTGCCCCCTGTGTTCCTGGGCCGGGTATTTCGCAACTGGTCGAATTAGGGGCCTCTCTGGCGCCGTATAGTCCGGTCAAGATTGCCTGTGACGTGAGCGAGGAGGTAGCGCGCATTGCGCGCGAGCGTGCTATGGACTGGCCTGGGGTAAGTGTGGAAATCGAACCGATTCGCGATTATCCTACCGGTTCGTTGACGGCGGCCATCGTTGGTTTTCTTGGGCCTATTCCGGCCAGCCTGGAGGAGGAGTACCGCGCCCTGGGTTTCATCCCTGGCCGGGATAAAGTCGGTTATGCCGGTGTGGAGGCCTCCTTGCAGGATATCCTGGCCGGTCGGAATGGCGAGCGCGTCGTCGAGGTGGATGTGGCGGGCAAGGAGATTCGCAATTTGAAGCCCCCTGTCCCACCTGTGCCGGGGAACAATGTGAAACTGACCATTGACACGCGTTTGCAGATGGCTGCGGAAGGAGCGCTGGTGGGCGAGATCGAGTCCTGGAACGCGTATTTTGGCCGCATCCGCATTTCCAGTGGTGTGGTTATCGCGATGAACCCTAAAACGGGGGAGATCCTGGCCATGGTCTCGTATCCCACCTATGAGAACAACCGCATGGCGCGATTTATCCCGGCGTACTACTACGAGCAATTGAGCCAGGACCCGCGACACCCCTTGTTGAATAATGCTATTTCCGGTGAATACCCACCGGGTTCGGTCTTCAAATTGTCCACGGCGACCGGTGCTTTGAATGAAGGCGTGATCACGCTGGATAAGATTGTCGAAACACCGGGACAATTGATTTTGACGGAGAAGTTCTCCCCCAACGATCCCGGGCGCGAGCGGCCTTTCGTGGATTGGATCTACGATAAGAGGCCGGAAGGCTTTGGGCGGCTGGATTTCTTGCATTGCATCGCCTATTCGAGTAACGTTTGTTTCTATAAACTGGGCGGTGGGTATAAGGATGAAATCCCGGAAGGTCTGGGGATTTTGCGCCTGGGCGAGTACGCGCGCGCACTGGGGTATGGAGCGCCGAGTGGTATTGAATTGCTTGGCGAGGCCGATGGACTGATCCCTTCGCCGCGTTGGAAACGTATCACTCAGGGAGAGAACTGGTCTACCGGCGATACATATATTGCCAGTGTTGGACAGGGGTACGTCCTGGCGACTCCGCTGCAGGTGTTGATGTCCGGGGCGACCATAGCGAACGATGGAAAGTTGATGCAACCCACGATTGTCCACGAGATTCTGGATAGTGAAGGCCATGTGATTCAGCCTTTCCGGCCTCGCCTGAAGTGGGATATTACCGTCACCCCGCTGATTAAAGAGTTTGATTGCGAGGGCGGTTTCTGCCTCGAAACCGGCAAGAAGAAGATTGTCCAGCCGTGGGTG
Organism: Anaerolineae bacterium; assembly: GCA_003694975.1. Classification (GTDB taxonomy): domain Bacteria; phylum Chloroflexota; class Anaerolineae; order Anaerolineales; family Villigracilaceae; genus J097. Next base: position 9,656 of record RFJH01000022.1, read on the forward strand.
GTGCAGAAGATACAAGAGGGGATGCGGTTGGCGGTGACAGACCCCCAGGGGACGTTGCACAAGGCTTTCCAGGGGTTCCCCATTGCCGTCGCGGGCAAGACGGGCACGGCGGAGTATTGTGACGATGTCGCACTGGCAGCGAACCGTTGTCAGTTCGGGCAGTGGCCGACCCACTCGTGGACTCTGGCGTATGCGCCCTATGAAGACCCGGAGATTATCGTGTTGGCGTTTGCCTACAATGGCGGCGAAGGGGCCAGCGTGGCAGCCCCCATCGTGGCGCGTGTGATCGAGGCCTATTTTGAACTGAAAACGATCGACATCGCTCAGAGCACGGGACAGACGCCGTGACGTGGAGGCCCCCGGCAGACTCTTGTTATGTGTTCGAGAGAGCACTTTGAGCGAGAGGAAAGTGCGGCCCCGCGCGATCATACTTACGGGTGGTCTTGCGCTTCGATCGGCCTCCTGGGGGTTCATGCTATAATTCGGCAACCGGTTTGTACGTCTGGCGGCGCGACGTGGGTCGAAGGTTGACGATGGACGAAGTGTCCCCCCTCATTCAGATCAAGGGGTTGCGCGATGGACTGTTGGTCACGATGGTGGCCGATACCTGGGACAGAGCGCGCGAAGCACTGCTTGAACGAATCGACTCGCAACGTGATTTCTTTCGCGGCGCACGCCTGGCACTGGATGTCGGGACGCATGTCCTGCACGTGGATGACCTGGTCTCTCTGCGCGATCTACTCTCCGATCGTGGGGTACTGCTCTGGGCTGTTCTGGGCGAATCGCCGACCACGGAACGCACAGCCCAATTGCTTGGGCTGGCGACGCGCATCTCCCGACCGCGCCCCCAGGAGGCTGTTGGACGGGAGATCGCGGCCATGTTGGATGAGGAATCGGCCCTGTGGGTACGGCGGACGCTTCGCTCCGGGACGCGCGTTGAGTTTCCCGGGAACGTGGTCATCGTGGGCGATGTGAACCCTGGGGCAGAGGTCATCGCCGGAGGCAGTGTGATGGTCTGGGGCCGTTTGCGTGGTGTAGTCCATGCGGGCGCGGGAGGCGATACCACGGCGTTCGTTTGCGCGCTGGACCTCTCGCCTACGCAGTTGCGTATTGCGAGTGAAATCGTGGTCCCTGCGACCCGGCGTGGGAGACCGCGACCTGAGATGGCGTTTCTACGCGACGGAAGGCTATCGGTGGAGCCGTGGCGTCCTGGTTAGGTATCTGACCGGAATTTACTCCTAAAGGCGCCCGGCATGGCTTCCGAATTTTCTTCAAGGTGAGATATGGCGGCTAAAGTTGTAACGATTACTTCTGGCAAAGGGGGTGTTGGGAAAACAACCGCTGTGGCGAATATTGCTGTGGGCCTGGCTGCCGATGGGCAGAGGGTGGTTTGCATTGATGGTGATGTGGGCTTGCGAAATCTGGACGTGGTAATGGGGCTGGAAAATCGCATCGTGTACGATCTGGTTGATGTCATTGAAGGACGCTGTCGGCTACGCCAGGCGATGATACGCGACCGCCATTTGCACGGTCTTTACCTCATCCCGGCGGCACAGACGCGTGATAAGAGCGCCGTCTCGCCGAGTGACATGGTGCGCCTGTGCGATGAGTTGCGCGCCGAATGTGACTGGATTCTGATCGATTCACCTGCGGGCATCGAGCGCGGTTTCCGCAACGCTATTGCACCGGCGGACGAGGTCATTGTCATTACGAACCCCGAAGTCTCTGCCGTGCGCGATGCAGACCGCGTGATTGGCCTCCTGGAGGCCGAGGAGAAAGGGTCACCGTCTTTGATCATCAACCGTCTGAACCCGGGGATGGTTCGCCGTCACGATATGCTTTCGGTGGATGATGTACTGGATTTGCTGGCGGTTCGCCTGGTCGGTGTGGTGCCTGAGGACGAGGACGTGATTGTCTCCACCAATCGTGGGGTGCCGGTGGCTCTGGATGTGAAAAGCAAGGCGGGCAAAGCGTTCCGCAACATCGCGCGACGACTGCGAGGAGAGGATGTCCCGTTCGAAGACCTGGACGGAGGGGGGTTCTGGGAGCGGTTGACGCGCCTGGGGAGGAAGTGAGATGGGTCTGTTTGGACGGAAACGGGGCAGCGCGCGGAGCGCCAAAGAGCGTTTACAGTTGGTTCTGATCCACGACCGCACCGATATCTCGCCGGCCGTGCTGGAGGCATTGAAGGACGACCTGATTCAGGCCATCTCGCGCCATGTAGCGATTGACCCGGGGGCGGTGCGAATTGGCCTTGAGCGTGATGGACGGTCGCAGCGCCTGGTGGCAGACATTCCTCTGAAGCCGGTCGCACGCCGTCGAGGATGAGAATGGGCAGGGGAATTCCCTGGCGACATTTTGACTTCCTGCTGCTCGGAGCGATTGTCCTGGCCACGGCGTTTGGCGTGACGATGATCCGCTCGGCTGTGGCCGGGAACGAAGAGTTATTGCCCCTGGTCAACCGGCAGATTTTGTTCGCCGTGGCCGGTCTGGCAGTAATCTTTCTTGTTGCTTCTATAGACTACCGTTACTGGCTTGCGTTGTACATCCCGATTTACGCGGCCATGATGGCGCTGCTTATCGCCCTGTATTTGAGTGCTCAGGCGGTTTTCGGCGCGGCGCGTTGGTTTCAGGTCGGTGTGTTCTTTGTCCAGCCAACGGAGTTTTCCAAAGTCGTCCTGATTGTGATCCTGGCGCGTTATTTTGAGCGCACAGCAGACCGACCACACGATTTGCGCTGGGCACTCAATAGCCTGGGATGGACAATGGGGCTGGCAATGTGGATTCTCTTGCAGCCCAATTTGAGCAATGTGATCGTGTTGTTGGTGCTCTGGATGGCGATGCTGTGGATCAGCGGCCTGCCGTTGAAGTATTTTTTCGCCTTTGGTCTGGCAGGCCTGGTGGCTGCCATTGCCGGTTTCCCTTTCTTGCAACCCTATCAGCAGCAGCGAGTGATTAACTTTCTCTTTCCCGATCCAACCGCCCGACACGGCGCGACGTACAACGTGCGTCAGGCGTTAATTGCCATCGGTTCCGGCGGCTTGTTCGGGAAGGGGTACGGGCACGGTTCGCAGGTCCAGTTGCGCTTTCTGAAAGTTCGTCACACGGATTTTATCTTCTCGGCGACGGCAGAGGAATTCGGCATGGTCGGTGCGCTACTCGTGGTGGCCGTTCTGGTGTTTATCATCTTTCGATGCCTGCGAGCGGCTCGCCTGGCGCGGGACCTTTCCGGTTCGTTGATCGCGTACGGAGTGGCGGTGCTCATCTTTTTCCAGGCTGCCGTCAATATCGGTGTCAATCTGAACCTGATCCCGGTATCCGGGTTACCTCTTCCTTTTATCAGTTATGGAGGTAGCGGCTTGCTTTCGCTTATGCTGGCTATTGGCCTTGTCGAGAGTGTTGTCATGCGTCAGAACGAGTTGGAGTTCTGAGCAACGACAGAACCGCTGCACCTCGTGAAAATCCTGAGAGACTTTGGAGAAACATGGCCGACACATCTCTTTCCCCTGTTCGAGTTCGTTTTGCTCCCTCGCCGACCGGGCGAATGCATCTGGGGAGCGCCCGCACGGCGCTCTACAATTACCTCCTGGCGCGTCGCACCGGCGGACAATTTATCCTTCGCATCGAGGATACCGATCGGAAGCGTTTTGTTCCGGGCGCCGAGGAAGAGTTGATCGATGGAATGCACTGGTTGGGCATTCAGTGGGACGAAGGGCCGGATGTAGGAGGTCCTTATGGCCCTTATCGTCAATCGGAGCGCAAGGAAATTTACCTGGAGTATGCTCACCGTCTTGTGGAAATGGGACATGCTTATCCTTGCTTCTGCTCGCGTGAACGCCTGAACAGGCTACGGCAGGAGCAGCAACGGCAAAAACGACCGCCGCGCTATGATGGTTTGTGCCGTCGTCTCGATCCCGATGAAGCGGCCCGTCGCGTTGCTGCGGGCGAGCCGCATGTAATCCGTTTCAAGACGCCCAAAGAGGGCACGACAACCGTGCATGATTTGTTGCGCGGTGAGATCGTGGTACGTAATGAGACGTTGGATGATTACATCCTGGTCAAATCGGATGGCTGGGCGCTCTATCACCTGGCAGCCATGGTGGATGACCACTTGATGAAAATCACGCACGTGATTCGGGGTTCGGAATGGCTGCCAACGTTCCCTTTGCATGCTTTGATCATCCGTGCATTTGGCTGGGAGGAGCCAACGTGGGTTCATCTTTCTGTCTTTCTTAAACCCAGCGGGAAAGGTAAGATGAGCAAGCGTGATGCAGCCCAGGCAATCAAAGATGGGCGTTCTATCTTTGTCACCGACCTGCGCGACCTGGGCTACATCCCGGAAGGTGTTCTCAACTGGGTCGTGTTGATGGGATGGGGGGTGGCAGAAGACGATGTGCTCACCTTGGATGAAATGGTTGAGCGTTTCGATGTGCGCCACCTTTCTCCTTCGCCTGCAGCGATCAACTTTTCTAAACTGGACCATTTCAACGGTAAGCACATCCGTCGCTTGAGCGTGGATGAACTCGCGACGCGCGTCAAGCCGTTCTTTGAGCGAGCCGGTTATGTGGTGGATGATGATGTGCTCCGTAAGATAACCCCCTTGATCCAGGAACGCATTGTGACTCTCGAGGATGCGGTAGATATGGCCGGATTTTTCTTCCGCGATGAGGTCACACCATCTCCGGAAGAATTGGTACCGAAAGGGCTGGATGCGGCACAGGCGCTGGATATCGCCCGACGCTCGTATAATGTCCTGGCCTCGCTGCCGGAGATAACCGCTGAGGCTGCTGAGCCGCCCATGCGTGCCCTGGTCGAGGAAATGGGGTTGAAAGCGCGGCAGGTGTTCGGTGTGTTGCGCGTGGCAGTGACCGGCCAGCGAGTCAGCCCGCCGCTTTTTGAGAGCATGGAAGTAGTTGGTAGGGAGAAGGTGTTGGAGCGCGTGAGAAACGCGATGGCCATGTTGGAGAAAATGGCATCGTGATTGTGGGCTTATGCCACTCAGAAAACAACAAAGGGCACGCCTAAGTGCCCTTTGTTGTTTATACAGGGGTGTTGAGGCAAAGAGGTTATTCCTCGCTTTCGGCCTCTTCCTCTTCTTCTTTCTTGCCGCGCTCGATGACTTCCGGCTCTTCGACCTCGGCTTCGACGGCGACCTCTTCGGTCACTTCTTCTTCTCTGGCGGCGGTGATGACGGCGATTACCTCATCCGGATCGGTCAACACATCCACTTTTTCGGGTACCTCCACGTCGCGCACATGCACCGCGCTACCGATTTCCGTGAGGCCTGAGATATCTACCACGATGCGTTCGGGTAGATCGCCGGGGAGACATTCGATTTCCAGTTGGTCCAGATTGGTGACCAGGATGGCACCCAGTTCCTTTACCGCCGGTGCCTCGCCAACCATTTCGATGGCCACCGTGGCGCGGATGCGCTCTGTCATCGTGACGGCGAGAAAGTCCACGTGCAGCAGGGTGTTCTTGATGAAATCGCGTTGTTTCTCGCGCACCAGGGCCGGGTATTCTTTCCCGTCCAGTTCGATGGTGACCAGACTGGATGACGGCAGGCGTGCCAGAACGTGCGCCGCCTCGCGTGCGTTGAGGGTGATGGGCGTAGAGGGCATGTTGTGGCCATAGAGCACTGCGGGCAGTTTCCCCTGCCGCCGCAACGCCCGCACCTGTTTGCCGGTGACATCGCGTTTGGTTGCTTTGAGTACGATCTTTTCCATTCTTTCCTTCCTCGAGCGCCTCTCACCCCGCGTGTCGTGGGGTTACCTTCGCTCTTTGAGTGTGGAGTTACTCCCGTCGAAACAGGAAACAACCCAGGAGCATGGCCAGGCCGGCGAGCAGGCCGCCGATGGTGCCGGCAAGGAGGGCATCACGCGTGTTGACCACGGTATGTACCTCGCCTTCTACTTGCTTGGAGAGCAAAACGAGCGTCTCAATGCGCTTTGCCTGCACGTTACGCCCCGCGACCATACCTGCATATGCGTCCTGCAGATTGGCGGTTCCTGCGATGACCGTACCGATGTTTCCGCTGACGGTGGCAACCTCGGCACGCATTGCCCCAATACCACTGCTCCCGGCATGGATTTCTCCGGCCTGTGCTATGCCAATGGCGGTCTCGTGAGCGGTGATTTGGCCGGAGGCTGCCTGCGCCGTTGCACTCTGGTGCAGGTCTATTTCTTCGGCCTCGATACGGCGCGCCGTTGATTGGTGCAACCGTACCAGGTCGGCGTGGATGTTGTCCGCGCGGCTGGTAACCAGGTTGACGACCTGGGGGGCCTCGTCTTGGGCTTGGGGGACATCGCTAGGGGCCTGGCTGGTAGACATGTTTTTTCTCCTGGCCTGTGACGGGCGCAAAAAACGCGCCTCCTTTGCGGAGGCGTCTTTGTTGCGGGCATGATTGTAGCCTGCGCCAGGCGATTCGTCAAGGATATTTGAGTCCATTGCCTAATCGTGCTAAAATCAGGCCATGAAAGTGCGCGTGAAATTGATTGCCACCTATCGTTCCCTGCTTCCCCCCGGGACAGAAGGGAACACCGTGGAGGTGGACGTTCCACCTGGCTCCACGGTGGCTGATGTTCTCTCGCGCTTTGGCGTGCCTCTGGATGAGACGAGCGTGATCGTCCTCAACGGGTTGACGGTGGAGAAAGATACCGTCCTTTCTGACGGGGATGAAGTGAGCGCTTTCTCGGCGATTGCCGGGGGCACGCTGCAGAATAGTATGATGTAATCCAACACCACACTAAACCAAGGAGTGACCAATGTACGGCTGGCATGGCAAAATCCTTCGCGTGGACCTGACGAACCGCAAGGTCTCTGTTGAGGAGATCGATCCGCAGGTGGCGAAAGATTACATCGGTGGGCGCGGTTGGGCGATCCGCTATCTCTATGATGAAGTGGATCCCGGCGTCGACCCGCTCTCGCCGGAGAACAAACTGATTTTCGCCACCGGCCCTCTGACGGCTACCACCGCGCCAACCGGCAACCGCTATATGGTGGTCACCAAGTCGCCCCTCACGGGTGCGCTGGCGCATTCCAATGCCGGTGGTGATTTCCCCACGTTCATGAAACGTACCGGTTTCGATATGTTTATCTTCGAGGGTAGGGCGGAGAAGCCGGTGTATCTGTGGGTGAATGAAGACCAGGTCGAGATCCGCTCCGCCGAACACGTCTGGGGAAAGGACGTACACGAGACGACGGATATCCTCCTCTCCGAGACGGATCCGGACGCCAAGGTCGCTTGCATCGGCCCGGCGGGTGAGAACCTGGTGCTGATTTCGGCCATCATGAACGACAAACACCGCGCCGCGGCGCGCTCCGGCGTGGGTGCGGTGATGGGGAGCAAGAACCTCAAGGCCGTGGTCGTGTTGGGGCGCAAGAATCCCGCTTTCTTCGATGAAGAAGGGATGCGCGCCTTGAGCCTGGAATTGAACAAGCAGGTCGGCGTGGATGTGAAGAAAGGCTCCTCGCTGCGTGAGTACGGCACGGCCTATGTTCCCCAGGTGACGAACACGTTAGGCATTCTCCCCACGCGCAATTTCCAGACCGGCGTCTTCGAGGGCGTGGACAAGATTGACGGCGTGACGTTGAAAAAGACGTATCTCATCCGCCACAAGCCGTGCTATCGTTGTCCCATTGCCTGTGGCCGCCTTACCGAGGTGCCGGAAGGCAAGTACGCCGGAAAGGGTGAAGGCCCTGAATACGAGACCATCGCCTCACTTGGCTCGGCCTGTGGCCTGGACAACCTCGCTGCTCTGACCAAGGCGAACTATCGCTGCAACGAACTCGGCCTGGATACCATCTCCACCGGCCTCACGATTGCTGCGGGCATGGAACTGTACGAGCGCGGCATTATTGATGACCGCATCACCGGCAGGCCGTTGCGCTTCGGCGATGGGGACGCGGTGATTGAGATGGTGGAGAAGATTGCTTATCGTCAGGGCTTCGGCGACCAACTTGCAGAAGGGAGTTATCGCCTGGCCCATCGCTACGAACACCCGGAAGTTTCGGTCACGGCGCGCAAACAGGAGTTCCCCGGTTACGACCCGCGCGGCTCACAGGGAATGGGCCTTCTCTACGCCACATCCAACAAAGGTGCCTCGCACATGGAAGGCGATGTGGCGTATGAAGAGGTCTTCGGTGTACCCGTCAAAGTGGACCCTCTGACTACGGAGGGCAAACCCGCCCTGGTCAAGCGTTTCCAGGATGCTTTCGCGCTGATCGATTCCTCCGGCCTGTGCGTCTTCTTCGCCGTGCGCTATGTCTTCAGCAAGGAGGAAATGATCTGGCCGGTTATCCTCTCGAAGGTCATGAACCTGACCACCGGCGCGAACTACACGGAGGATGAAATCATGCGCGCGGCGGAGCGCGTCTATAACCTGGAGAGGCTGTTCATCCTGAAGGCCGGTTCGGACGAGGATACCCTTCCGCCGCGCATGTTACAGGAACCGATGCCCGAAGGTCCGGCGAAAGGCAAGGTGGTCGAACTGGATAAGATGCTCCCCGAATACTATCGCTTGCGTGGCTGGGATGAGCGAGGCGTGCCGACGAAGGAGAAACTGGCCGAGTTGGGCCTGGCTTGAGGCAGCATTATCTCCCCGGAGAGAATCCACGCCCCTGGTGGCTTCGAGTCACCGGGGGCGTTGTTGTGTCCCTCGAGGGGGATACGTTCGATTTTATTCGATACTCTTGATAATTTTCTGGTGGACGGTTGCAGCATCCATATCCAGGATGGAGACGAGTTTGTCCCGCCCGCTCTCTCCGGCGACGATTGCCAGGCGGGATTTTGCCACGCCCAGCACGTCGGCCAGGAACTTGATCAATGCTTCATTGGCTTTGCCTTCCACCGGTGGGGCCGCCACATGGATTTTGATCGTTCCATCATGCAGCACGCCTACGATGCGCGTGCGACTGGCGCGCGGGGTGACGCGCACAGCGAGGGCGGCTCCCTTTTTCCCATCATGCAAGCGAAATTTGCGCCGGGCCATAGATCACCTCAGAATGCGTAATAGAGCGAAGAGAGAAAACGTATCAGAACGCTGGAGAGGACTTCTACTAATACAATTAAAATCAGTGGACTGAAATCGAACATACCCACCAATGGTACTACGCGGCGAATGGGACGCAGAAGCGGTTCGACGAGCCGGTCAATCGCCTGGCGTACGGGGTGAAAAGGGGACATGAAGTACGAGAGGATGACGTGCACAATGACCAGAAGGACGATGAACTGAGCCAGGAGGTCAATCAGACGGATCAGGAGATAGATGACCACTTGAACACCTCATGCAAAAAGTTACTGTTTGCGTGGCCCCAGGATGGCCTGCCCCACGCGCACCAGCGTCGCGCCTTCCTGAACCGCGATGACGAAATCGGCGCTGGTGCCCATCGAAAGTTCCTCCCAGGCGATTTCGGGGAAACGGCGGCTCAGGAAATCGCGCAGCCGGCGCAGTCGCCGGAAGTAGGGGCGTGATTCTTCAGCCTCGCGGGGCAGTGGTGGCATCGCCATCAGGCCGCGCACGCGCAGATGCTCGAATTGTAACACCTGAGCAATCTCGGGCACGAGGGCTTCCCAGGCATTCTCATCCCAGGCAGGCCAGCCGTACTTGGTCGCCTCGCCACTGACGTTGAACTCCAGCAGCACCGGCAACGTGCGCCCTGCCTCGGCAGCAAAGCGGTCCAATCGTCTGGCCAGTTTGAGGCGATCCAGCGAGTGGAGAAGGGCAAAATGCTCCGCCACCAGCCGTGCTTTGCGGCTTTGAACGTGCCCGATCATGTGCCATTCTACCTCAGTTTCTGCCGCCAGTGCCTGCATTTTCTCCACAGCCTCTTCGGGATAGTTCTCGCCCAAAAGGCGTATTCCCGCCGCGATGGCCGCGCGGACGACCGTAAGCGGCTGAGCTTTGCTGACCACCACGAGGCGCACATCTCGCGGGTCACGCCCGGCCGAGCGCGCCGCCGCCTCGATCTGCTCCAGAGCACGCTCGTAACGCTCTCGGATACGCTCGACGAGATTCTCTTCCTCCATTGGCAGTTACCCTCTCAACGCAATCAACGCTCCGAAACGCCCCGTCCGTCCCTTTTCGGCGCGATGAGAGTACCAGTCTTCCAGGTGACAGGCGGTGCAGATTCTCGCCACCTCGATTTTCTCCACGCCCTCTCTTTCCAGTTGCAGACGGTTGGCCTCCCAAAGATCAAAGTGGACTCGTCCGTCCCTTGCGTGCAACAATCCCCCGGCCTCGTTACCGAATGCGCCCCGGACCTGAGCGACGACATCCTGACCGACTTCGTAGTGATCCGGGCCGATGGAGGGGCCGATGGCCGCCACAATGTCCGCAGGATGTGACCCATACTGTTCCCGCATCGCCCGGACCGCAGCCTGCGCCGCCCCCCGAACCGTCCCCAACCACCCCGCGTGCGCCAGCCCGACTACGCCTTTGCGTGCGTCGTAGAGTAGGATGGGGACGCAATCGGCGAAGCGCATGAAGAGGGTTACCTCGGGACGGTCCGTCAGGATGATATCGGCCTTGTGGTGAGGGGTTTCGGGGGGGCGCGGCGCGTCGGCGTGGACGGCGCGGGCGCTGTGTACCTGCCAGACGTCGAAGAGCGAGGCGGGGTCGCGTCCGAGGGTGGCGAATGCCCGGAGACGGTTCTCCCGCACCCGTTCCGGCACGTCCCCGACCGTTCCGCCGACGTTGAGCGAATGCCAGGGGGATGGACTGACCCCTCCTCGGCGCGTGAACACGCCGTGAATCACGTCGTCGCCAAAAATTTCAAAGGATAGATAACGAACGCCGTCTTTCTCGTGAAAGGAGGCCATAACTTCAACCTGCCGTTTGCACTGCGGCGAACTTCTTGAGCAGAATCTGCCGCGTTTCGCGCATCGTCTCTTCGAGGTAGGGGTAAGCGAACCAGGCCGTGGTGAACCCGAAGAGGAAGCCGGTCAGGGTGCGGAGGAACGGCGTGCTCTCTCGGTAGGGGAGGATGGTCGTCAACAATGGGATGTTCATCTGGCTGAAGAGTTGCGAGAATCCGTCCAGGCCGATGGGAACCCAACCTGCGAGGAGCCACAGCGCGGCATGAAGCGGTCGGAGGCGGCGTCCGGTCAGGGCGTAGAGGAGGCCGAAGAGCAGCATGGCGCCGTAGATGGCTACATCGCGTTCGCAGAGAGCGACTTTGTATCCCAGAGTCTCGTTGCCGCGAAAGCGGCGCGCCTGGAGAAAGAAACTCGCCTCGCCGTTATCCTCTACGCCGATGGCCTGATCGAACGTTTGCACGCCTTCAATGCCGGCCGCGGCGCGAGGGTAGTAGGCCTGTTGGCCGAAAAGGAACCAGGAGCGGAAACTCAACTGGTGGCACAGCGGGCTGTAGGCAGTGTAGATGAGGTTGGCCGGGGCGGTGGCGCCGCTCTTCATCAGCACGGGAGCCAGAAAGGGCAACCCGACGTAGATGAACATCAGCAGGTTAATCAGAGCGAGGTAATGACGGGAGAGCCAGAAGGAGAAACGGTCGGCCCAGGTGATACTTCGACCACGACGGAGGCGGGCGCGGTGTTTCTCATCACCCAGGCGGTTCAACTGGGTGAGGCGATCCTGCGCCGCACCCAACGCGATGACCAGTTCCTGTTTGCTGATAGGCGCTTTCAGACGATAGGGTCCCACCTCTACGACGGGGATTTCGAAGCGATATTCCTGAAAGAGGCTGGAATCGCTCTCGATATCCACTTCTACCAGACGGTGGGGATATTGCCCTTGCAAGGCGTCCAGGTCTCTTTTGACCTCATCGCAGAGCGAGCAGTTCGAGCGGGTATAAAGGGTCACGGTAAGCATCATTTCACTCCTACCAGTAAGAGATTCGCGTCCAGTTCTGCCTGGCTTAACATACCGATTTGGATGGCCTGGATGGTGCCTTGCCTGTCAATGAAGAAGGTGGTTGGGAGAGCAGTGATGCCATATGTGGCATTAACTTCCCTGGCCGGGTCGAGGAGTACCTGGAACGTGATGCGTTGTTGTTCTATAAATGCCCGCACGTCGGAGGGTTTCTCACCATCGTTTACCGCCAGGACGACCAAATCCGGCGTGTATCGCCGGTGGTAGGTTTCGAGGAGAGGGATCTCTGCTCTGCAGGGAGGGCACCACGTCGCCCAGAAGTTGAGCAGAACGACCTTCCCCTGGAAGTCGCCGAGGTGGACCTCCCTGCCATCAGGTGTGGAAAGGGTGAAGTCCGGAGCCTGTTCACCGATGTGTGGGGCGTCTTCTGAAAAACGCTCTTCTGTTGACAAGGGATCGGGCATGAATGACAGAATGCCCACAATCGCCACGCTACACCATACCACGAGGTTCAGACAGATCAGCAACCCGGCGAAGAGTATGCCCACCAGGGAGAGGCGGCGTTTCTGTGCCACGGCAGGATTCCCCTCAATCGGGCTACAGGCCGAAGTCTACGAAGAAACCATAGCGTGAGAGCAGTTCGAAGGTGCCGGTGAAGAGCATGATGCCCACCACAACCAGGATGACGCCCATGGCAATTTCCGTGTAGCGCATGATTTTGCCGTAACGCCGCAAGGTGGCCATAACCCATCCGATGCCGAGGGCGGCGATCAGGAAGGGGATGGCCAACCCCAGGGAGTACGCGCTGAGCAGAGTGGCACCCAAAGCGATCGAACCACCGTTGACGGCCAGGGTCAGGATAGCGCCCAGCACCGGGCCGACGCAAGGAGACCAGCCCGCCGAGAAGAAGACACCCATCAGCGCCGAGGCCAGGTAGCCGGTTCCGGTGGGAGCCTGCTGACGGCGGGTATCGTACTCCAGGAAAGGAATGCGGAAGACGCCGATCATGTGCAGGCCGAAGATGACGACCACAATGCCACCGATTTTGGCAATCACGGTGCGCAGGTCGTAAAGCAGGCGACCGGCAAGCGAAGCGGCCACGCCCAGGAGGACGAAGACTACGCTGAAGCCTAACACGAAGGCGAGGCCATGCGTGAAAGTGATCCAGCGATTTTGTGCCGCCGTTTTATCGCTCGCGGCGCGTCCGCCCAGGTAACCCACATAGGCCGGGACGAGGGAGAACACGCACGGCGAGAGGAACGAGGCCAGACCGGCCAGGAAGGCCAGGCCAATGGTGATGTTTGAAAGGGTCATGCAAGAATCTCCTTACTGGTTGCTATGATTGTAATGTGCGTTCGGTTACGGTGACGATGGTGCCGTGATCCGGCCACGTCATCTGCTGTTCCGAAGCATCCAGGGACACGTAAGGGGTCGTCCAGCGGAAAATCCATTTGGCGTCTTCGGGGCGGGCGTTGATGCAGCCGTGGGATCGTGGTGCGCCGAAATCGTTGTGCCAGAAGGCGGCGTGGATGGCGATGCCGTCGCCGTGGATGAGCGTCGTCCAGGAGATGGCCGGGGTGTCATATCCCGCGCCGGTCGTGCCGCCGCTCATGTGCAATGAGATGATCTTGCGCCAGGTAGAGAGGTCGCCTACCGGCGTAGACCATTTGTCCGTAGGGTTGCCGTAGGCATCCCATTTCGCTCCGCTGGAAATGCGGCAGAAATAGACCTCTGTGTTGCCTTCGAAGCACGAGAGGGTCTGGTATGTCAGGTTGACCTTGATATGCTTGTCGTTAGGGTCCACATCAGGACTGATGGGAGCAACGTCCTCCTCGGTGAGAGGCCGGAAGGCGGTGCCGTCGGCCCAGAAGATGTCGCCATAGCCGTAGCCGTGCCCCAGGTCTTCGTTGAAACGATAGAGGATGCGTTCCCCTTCCTGGCGGATCTGGTCAATCCACACGACCTGGCTATAATAGAGGCGTGGCGAGTATCCCATGGCGAGGGTGTCTTTCAACCAGGGGGAACGAGGTGGTGGGTTGTCCAGGATCAGGTCTACGTAGGGGACGGTCACCTCGGCCCAGAAGCCGGGTTTGCCCTCAGGGATAGCGGTCAGAGGTTGATTGGGATGGTTGGCGACCGGTTGCAGGTAGGGAGCGTAGATGTAACCTTCCGGGGTCTCGACCCAACGCTGATTGACATAATAAGGTTTCGGTCCGACAACCTCGCGCAGCCACTCTACGATGGTATCCTCGTACAGTTTCTTGACCGTCACCGCGCCCTCGTTCGGGGCGGCTTTGACTTCTACCATGTTCAGTACTCTGCCAAGCCGTTCAGCGGTGGGGAACTGAGGAGGGGGGGACGGCAACTGATTCCACGGGCGTAGTGCGAGCGTTCCCAGAACTGCGCTGCCCAGTTTCAAGAAATCGCGTCGTGAAAGACGTGAATGCCTCGCGTTCATTGTGATGACCTTGATCCTCGATTGTGATCTGTTGCTTTCCTGGTAGGCTC